>CAJWFU010000007.1:0-20395 GCA_913031315.1 uncultured Phycisphaerae bacterium
CCGCCGGGGCGACCAGCCAGAAACAACCGTTCTGTGGTTACCAGACGGAGATCACTCCGACCTCCGGGCGTCGGTATCTGGGGATCTCCAATGAGAACGACGGCATCATTCCCTACGCCGGCGGTTGGTCGCCGGTGGGCATCGTCTTCCTCGACTCCCGAAATGCTGCGTACGAGATCGCCCGCAGCACGGGATACACGGGAAAACCGATCCTTGGAAACGGTGAGCGGATCGGGAACACCAACGTCTTCAAGTACGCCTATCCGAATGATCACGTCGTTCACCTTCGCGGCTTCGCCAACCATGGCATGAATCCGACCCAACGCGAATTCATCGTCGACTACCTCAGCAACTGGCCGGTCGAGAAGGAAGTGGACAGTGATCTCAACGACGATGGCCAGGTCAACGGTGGTGACCTCGGCCTCCTGATCGCGGCCTGGGGACAGCTCGAACCCGATCTGGATGGAAGCGGTCTGGTCGGCGGTGGTGATCTCGGCCTGCTGCTCGCGGACTGGGGTTCGAAGCCCTGAAGCGAATCCGGTCTCCGCCGGACCCCGGAGAGCTGACCGCGAGACTTCCGGTCGCCGGAAGATTTCACGCCGAATTCAACCTTGACGCCAAACCACATTCTCATGTGGTTCGTATCGAATCGGGGCCACGCACGATGAGGTTCGTCCGCAGAATGAATCGGGACGGATCGGGTCGGCTGGAGATTTAAAACATGCCTCGGACCCTCGCCACCCTTCTCATCTGCCTCGGAACCACGGCTTCCACCTTCGGCGAGGAAAATCTCCTCGTCAATGGTTCCTTCGAACAAGGATTACAGGGCTGGACCGTCTCCGGCGACGTCTCCCTCGAGGCCGAAGGCTGGGATGACTCGGATTCCGTTCTCCTCCGGCCGAGCCTCGGACAGACCGCGGAACTTTCCCAGCTGGTCACCGGACTCCAGCCTCGCGGTCGCTACACCGTCGCCGCCCGCATTCGCACCAACGACCGACTCTCCCCGCCGATCCTCGGTCTTCGCAACGGACCCCAGATCGCCAAGGCCCACGGCTGGGTGGCGATCGGAGACGAGGGTCGGTGGCTGGAACGACGATTCGAGGTCCATCTCGATGACGACGCCACCAGCCTGGAGGTCTACCTGCAGGGATGGCAGACCGAGAACCCGGCCTGGGTCGAGTTCGATGCGATTCGTCTCTGGGAGGGCCGTCAGCCTCCACCGTCGGCGGACGAGGGCGACGAACCATGGCCGGGCGCTCCGATGATCACCGTGGCTCCCGAAGACGGGGACTCACTCCTGTTGAATCCAGAATTCGACGATCCCACCGGCGGGGGCTGGGCCCTCGGCATCAATGCCACGGTGGTCGAACTCGATGGCCGATCCACCCTTCGACTCCTCTCCAGCCCCGACACCTCCCGGGCCGTGCAACCGATCGCGGTGACCCTTCCGCCCGAGGGAGCCTGGACGATCTCGATGGAGGTCAAGGTCGATCCCAAGGTCGTGGCCAGCGCGTATTTCACCGGGTCCGATGGCCTGGTTTCCACCCGGTCGTTCCAGAACACCGAGTGGCAGACCATCGAACTTCCGATCGAATCGGGCGAGAACTGGGTTCGCAACGGGAAGCTGACCCTCGAGAACTGGAAGAACCAGCCGGGTTCGGCGTGGTATCGAAACGTGTCCTTCAAGGCTGGAGGCGGTGAGTGGATGCCGACCCTCGCGTCGCCCCCCGTGCCTCGTCCCGGTGTCTTCTTCGACGACTTCTCCAGCGGAACCCTTGATCCCGATGATTGGCTGGTCTCCGCCAAGTCCTGGGGTGGAGACAACGGAGGCGTCGCCCCCGCGAACGTGAAGCTGGTCGAGGACGTCGACGATGGAGAACCGATCATCGCGTTGCGACTGGAGGCCCATGGCGACCTGTACTCGGGCGACCTGGAACACGAAGGACGCCGAACCAGAGTGGGCGCCGCGGTCGCGACCCGGCACTATCACGCGTCCGGCCGATACGAGGTCCGGGCCCGCATCGCGCCCGAGTTCGGAACCTGCACCGCCTTCTGGCCCTTCCACTACATCGACCACCGGATGGGCGAGGCGGCCTACTGGCACGAACCGAATCCCCGTCGCAACACCGAGATCGATTGGGAGTTCCCCACCGACCTCGCGGGGGCGGACACCGGGAACTTCTCGTTCACCAAGGCCCGCACCAATTCCTGGGGTGGTCAGTTCGGCGGCGAAGGCGGAGAGCACAAGGGACGAAAAGTGCTGACCGACGAATCCGGCATGCCGTTGGATCTGGCGCTCGAGGCGATGGACGGTCGCTATCACACCTTCACCATCGAATGGCGTTCCGGAAGCGATCTCGGCGACGAATCGATCACCCGCACCGACGTGGGTTCGGTCCGCTGGTTCCTCGACGGTCGACTCGTGGACGAACTCCACGACGTCGACTTCGGACACGGCAACGTCCCCTATCGGGCCGCCCGATTCTGGCTCGGCACCTGGTTTCCCGCCGCGGGATACGCGGGAGACGTCGGCTGGACCGGCAACCCGACCTTCGACACCACTGCCGCCCACATCGCCTGGGTTCGGATCACGCCCTTCGACGAAGACCGGGATCTCTGGGTCGACGAAACGGTCCCGAACCTCGCCTGGGCCGACCCGGATGCCTATCCGGATGCGGTCGAACCGACCGGCCCCGCTTCGCCCGACCTCAATGGAGACGGACGGGTGAACGGTGGTGATCTCGCGCTTCTGCTTGCGGACTGGAACACCGATAACCCGCGATCGGATCTGGATGGTTCCGGATGGGTCGATGGCGCGGATCTGGCGGCACTGCTCGCGAACTGGACGAGAATCTGAGTCCCCGATTCGCCTGACCGAATCGAGCACCGCCCGGGAAGTCGAGCATTTCAGACTTCCCGGGCTTTTCTTTTGTCTCGCCGGGAGATCACGCGAAGCCGTGAACCGACGATCATGGTTCAGGTTGAAATCCGGGCCTCAAGGGAGAGATCGATGTCAGATTCCACCGCTCTGCAGGATGTGTCGGATTGCCTCGGACGTCACGACCGCCAAGCGGCGCTCGACGCCCTCAAGGGGCATGTCCGCCGCGGTCGAGTTCGAGTCGGCCCTGTTCACGGTCGAGTAGATCGATCCGTGATCAAGGAGTCATACCTCGCGCGTGCTCTTGCGATGAAGGCATGACTCTCCCATTGACGTCATGCGAGCGGATCGTGGTACCCTCGACGACATGCCGGTCGACACCGAATCGCTCCGCATCTGCCTCCTGACCACGCAGGCTCTGGACACCCATCCGTTTCCGGAGGACGACTGGCCATGTGATCCGCGGCCCTTCCTCCCGGAAGCGACGTGGACGGTCCAGACCCTCGCGGGCAAACATCGGTCGATCCCGGTGGTCGAAGGACTGATCGCGTCGGGTCGGTTCGACCTCTTCTTCAATCTGTGCGATGGTGCCGCGGACCAGGACATTCCGGGCATCGAGGTGGTGGAGACCCTGGAGCGGCATCGGGTGCCGTTCGCGGGTGGAATCTCCGCCTGCTACGAGCCCACTCGCATTCAGATGAAGGACGCCTGCGCCGCCTGCGGGATCGCCACCCCCGCCTACGTCATGGCCCGGACGCCCGAAGACGTCGAACGAGCGGCTGAAACACTGCGGTTCCCGCTCTTCGTCAAGCACTACAGCAGTTACGCCAGCGTCGATCTCAGTCGTCGTTCCCGGGTACGCACCCCCCAGGGCCTTCGCATCCAGGCGAAGAAGATCATGTCCCGGCACGGCGCCGCCCTGATCGAGGAATACATCGCCGGCGGCGAGTGCACGGTGCTGGTCGCGGAGAATCCCCGGGACCCCTCGAATCCGATCGCCTACACCCCGGTCCAGTACCAGTTCCCCAAGGGCGAGGAGTTCAAGCACGAACATCTCAAGTGGGTCGACTACGAGGGGATGGGGACGGTTCCGGTGACCGACCCGGCGCTCGCACATCGACTGCGAGACGAGTGCCGACGGTTCTTCATCGAGCTGGGCGGCGCCAGTTTCGCCCGGTGCGATCTGCGGGTGTCGCTCGAGGGGGTGCCCTACATGCTGGAGATCAATGCGAACTGCGGCATCTACTACCCCCCTGCCGACTACGGCAGCGCCGATCTCTGTCTGACGCACGATCCTGCCGGGCACGCCGGCTTCACTCGAAACCTCGTGGAGGCCGCCTTCGCCCGGCACGCGAGGCTCGCCGTTCAGGACCGCCCGATCTCCGAAAATTCGAGTCTTCCGGGCTGACCCGACATCTCGGGTCCGCGGGCCGCGTTCCGGGACTCCGAGAAGGCTCTCGCCTCATGTCATGTCTTGTCATGTCGATCACCAGAGACCGCGACGCCGCACCCGATCAGAATGCGGCGTCCTTTCTTCCGGTCTTTGCCCGCTCTGGTCGCCATCTTTGCGGTGAAGCACCCCCCTGGAGTTCGGAAACGACCAGCCCCGAACTGGTCGGATCAGCCATAATCGCGTCATGAAGATCACTCGAATCACCGCACATCAGATCGATCTCCCACTCCACGAAGGAACCTATTCCTGGTCGGGCGGCAAGTCGGTCGATGTCTTCGACTGCACGGTGGTGGCGATCGAAACCGACTCGGGCCTGGTCGGCCACGGCGAGATCACGCCTCTCGGACCGGTCTACCTGCCCTCCTTCGCCGCCGGCGCCCGCACCGCGATCGCCGAGATCGCGCCGGCGTTGATCGGCCGCGATCCTCGTGAACTCGACGCGATCGACCGCGCGATGGACGCGACCCTGAAGGGACACCCCTACGCCAAGAGCGCCCTGGACATGGCCTGCTGGGATCTTCTGGGCAAGGCCGCGGGAATGCCACTGGTGACGTTGCTCGGCGGTCGATGCGGCGAGGACTTCACCCTCTACCGGGCGATCTCGAAACAGGAACCCGACGCGATGGCGGCCAACCTCGCCGGCTATCGGGACGAGGGCTACCGACGATTCCAACTCAAGGTCGGCGGCGACGTCGCGACCGACATCGCCCGCATCCGCGCGTGCCGGGCGGTCCTGGAGACCGGCGACATCCTCGTGGCGGACGCGAACACCGGATGGCATCCGCACGAAGCCGCCAGAGTGGTTCGCGCCGTCGCCGATCTCGACGTCTACATCGAACAACCGTGTGAACGTTACGAGTCCTGCCGCTCGATCCGTCGCCGGACCACCCAGCCCTTCGTGCTGGACGAATCGATCGACGACCTCGCCACCCTGCAACGGGCGATCGCGGACGACGCGATGGACGTGGTGAACATCAAGATCGGCAAGTTCGGGGGCATCACCCGGGCCCGGCAGGCCCGCGACCTCTGCATCCGAAACGGGATCGCGATGACCATCGAGGACGCGTGGGGCGGCGACGTGGTCACCGCGGCGATCGCCCATCTCGCCCACAGCACGCCGACGGATCTCCTGTTCACCGCCACCGACTTCAATTCCTACGTGACGGTGTCCACCGCCGAGGGCGCGCCGCGTCGGATCGACGGACGCATGCGAGCCCCGGAAGGACCGGGACTGGGAATCGAACCCCGACCCGAAGTACTTGGAGATCCGGTGTTCAGCGTCGGTGCGTGACGCATCGGTTTCCGGCCGAGGCCGCCAGACGCCGACCCACGCCGCGGAACGCAGGAAGAATCCGAATCCATCCGAATTCATCCGAATTCATCCGAATCCATGCGAATCCATGCGAATCCATGCGAATCCATGCGAATGAAGAATGCCACCGGACCATGGCCCCCGAGCCTCAGGCGGGAATCGGGAAACGAGCGAGGAACTCCCGAAGACGAGCCGCCGAGGGAGGGCTCGGCAGCACCATGTGGATGCGATCGGGGCGATCCACCAGCACCTTGAGCGGCACCCCTCGTGGGATGTCCACGCCATGCTCCGCCAGCACCGACCACGGATCGGTCAGGTATCGATCGAGCATCGCTTCGTCGGTTCGCGTCAGCTCCAGCAAAGCCTGGTATCGCTCCGCGAGTTCACCCAGCGGAACCGGAGACCAGCTTCGCAACGGACATCGCATCACGCCGCAGAGGGCTTCGAAGAGTTTTCCATCGACCGACAACTGACTCAGACGTCGTCCGATCTCGGTGTCCCGGGCGGGTGGGCGACGCAGATGGAACACCCGGTTGTCGTTGACCACGAAGACGATCTCCACCTCGGATGGGATCTCGATGCCGTGCTGCCGCACGCCTTGATGCGGATCGGCCCGCAGACGTGCCACGAACTCGTCGGGCTCGGCCCAGTGGCCGAGTATCATCCCAAGAAGGCCATGGGATGCGTATGGGAAGTGATCGCCCTCGTCGGTCATGACTCGTGATGATCGTGCATTCCCGTGATGCGTTCAAGTTGAAGACCGACGTATTCCCCGTAAATGGAGCGGATTCGAGGTGAAACCAAGCGTTTCCAGTCCACTCGATCTCGGCGGCACCTGGCGAAACCGGTCGGCGGCGGAAACGATCGGGATGCTCCTTCGACCCGAAGTGCTCGAGGCGATCGGTGTCACCAGAGTCGCCCACGTGGACGGACTCGACCGTCTCGGTCTCCCCACCGTGGTCGCCCATCGGCCCCGCGGAACGAGCCTCTCCTCCCATCAGGGAAAGGGGATCGACCACGAACTCGCCACCATCTCGGCCCTGATGGAAGCGTTGGAATGCGATCGGGCCGAGCGATTCGAACGCGTCGATCGAATCGCCTCGCTGAACGAACTGCTCGCCGAAGGTCGAACCGCTGTGGTTCCTGAAGATCTTCCCGGCCCCCGGCTCTTCTCCTGTCCGCCCGGCGTGGAGGAGGACCTTGCTCGCGACTGGATCGAGTTCGAGGATCTCGGTGCCGCCGGTGGCGGTGGCGAACATCTCGTGCCCGCATCGCTGGTGCGTCTCGACTTCGATACGGACCATCATCGCCATCGACTGGAATCCCGATGGCTCCCACCCAACACCAACGGGATCGCCGCCGGCAACAGCGAGTCCGAAGCGGACCTGCATGCGATCTGCGAAGTGGTCGAGCGACACGCGATGGCGGCTCCGGCCGCGATGATCTCCATGGATCCCGACGGAACTTCGGATCCTCTGATCTCCACCCTTGCTCGGCATCTCGACGATGCCGAGATCGAGGTCAGGCTCCAGCTTCGACTGGGCCGGACCTGCAACGACCAGCATTTCGTCCGGATCCCGACGTATCTCTGCCTGCTCATCGACCACGGACCGAAGGCGATCAGACGGCCTTCGTCGTTCGGATCGGGATCGCATCCGAGTCCACGAGTGGCCATCCTCCGCGCGATCACGGAAGCGGTGCAGGCGAGGACCTCCCTGGTCGCCGGAGCCCGGGACGATATTCTTCCCGAGGTCTACGAGCGATCGAGCCAGGCGCACCACGATCAACCCGAACCGGAGCGAATCGGCAGCCAGCCCATCCAGCCCATTGGAATCACGCCCACCAACACCGGGAGGCTGGTGGAGGCCTGCATCGGTCGACTGGCGGACGCCGGATTCGATCGCGTCCTGGCCCGATCGCTGGAGTCCGCGGACGAGGATGCGGCGGCGGCGGTTCCCGTGCGGCGGATCGTGATTCCCGGCATGCACTTCGACCCCGGCGTCCAGCGACTGCGAGCCGCCTTGCAATGAAAGACCTCGCCCCCATCGTCGCCTTCGCGGGCCCGTCGCTTCCCCGAGCGAGGGCGCTCGAGATCCTGGGCCCCTCGGGAATCGTGCTTCCACCCGCGTCCGCCGGGGATCTCATCCGGGCCCTGCGGCTGCGCCCCCGAGCCCTGGTACTCCTCGACGGTCGATTCGACGACGTTCCATCACCCTGGCACAAGGAACTTCTCCTGGCGCTCGAACTGGGAATACACGTCTTCGGTGGCGCCAGCATGGGGGCCCTCCGCGCGGTTGAATGCGAACCGTTCGGGGTCGTGCCGGTCGGCCGCATCGCCGACTCCTATCGATCCGGCCGTCGCGAAGACGACGCGGTGGCGATCTCCCATCTCCCGGAAGCCGGTGGCTGGCGGCCGATGTCCACCGCACTGGTCGACCTCGAGGCGATGGTCGAATCGAGCACCCGCGACGGCACGATCTCCGCGGAGCGGGGCTCGGAACTGATCCGCGAGGCCCGTGAAACTCCGTTCCCCCATCGCGTCCTCCCGGCTGACCTCCACGCATCCGAGATCGAGCCCGGGTTGAAGGAGAGAGACGCCATCCTGACCTGCCGCCAAGCCGCGGAAACCGAAGGCGGACGAAACCCCGGCCCGCGGGTTCCGCGAACGACCTGGCTTCTACGGCTGGCGAGGTTGGCCCTGGGAAGCCCCTTTCCCGCGTGCGCCGAGCTTCCCGAGGTGGAACAACGCTTCCGCACCGCCGTCGATTCGGCCCCCTGGCTCGGCCCCCTCTTCTCGGATGCGATCACCTTCGGAGCCGTTCAGACGCCGTTGGCCCGATCCTCGCCACTCTCGAATGAACGCCGCGATGCCTTGTCCCGATACCACCTCGAACGAGTGCCGGATGCGGGGTCGTGGCGCTCGCTCGGCACAAGACTGGCGGCAAGCATCACCGATCATCAAATTGAGATTCTGGAGACGATCGGTGAAATCACCTCCGGCGACGGCCCGAACGATCTCATGGCTCCGGATTCCGGCTCTGGCGTCTATAGCGACGCCCTTGCCCGGCTCATCCGCTCGGAGGGACTCCCACCGGTGCATGATGCTCTTCTTGAGACGGCTCCGGGTCATCTTGCTGATACCATCAGTTCGTATCTGTCATGCGAATCTCCTTCTATTGAACAGGGGTGACGAGAGATGACTTCGGGACAGGAACAGCCTCTTTCGGCATTCACCATGATCTCGAAGCCACGCTGGATGTGGCTCGTCATCCTCACGCTCGCCGTCATCGCGCTCCTGCTCTACGGATTCCTGGGCTCCGTCCCGAAGACCGTCCGGGGAGCCGGACTGACGCGTACTCGTCTCGATCTCTACACGGTCGCGGCACCGCAAGCGGGCATCGTCGAGAAGATCCATATCGAGGTCGGCTCGAAGATCGCGTTGAACACGCCGATCTTCTCCCTGACCGCCACGGTCTTTGAAGTTCAACTCCAGTCGGCACGAGACCGGCTGGATCTTCTTCGTTCCGATGATGAAAATCTCACCGCCACCTCGGAGTCAACGCTTGCCGAAACCCGTTGGCGACTGGAGTCGTCGATCAGCGAAGCGAAGAAGAGCATCGAAGATTCGACGGAACTCCTTGATCTCCGGAAGAGCCTTCTCGACGAGCAGGAGAAACTCCTTGAGCAAGGCTTCGTCGCGAAGGAGACGGTCCTCGCCACTCGAACCACCGTGGCCAGTCTTCGCTCCGAAATCGAACGCGCGCGGACCAGCATCACCGCTTCTCGACTCGAAGCGACCCAATCCGAAGCCACCATCGCTCAGGCCCGCTCCGGGCGACGCGAAGCGATCCAGCAGGCTGAAGCCGCGATTCAGAAGTTCGAGAAGCAGCAGCTCAACGATTACACCATCCGCTCGGTGGTCGCAGGCACGGTCCTCGAGATCTCCACCGCGGTTGGAGATCCGGTGGGCGAAGGCCAAAAGCTGCTCGTGGTGGAACCCGAGGGCATGAAAGACGGAGTCATCGACGTCGTCGCCTTCCTGCCCCAACGGAAGGCCAAGGAACTCGAGGTCGGCGATGCGGTCCAGGTGAGCCCCAGTTTCGCATCACGCAGTCGATACGGGTTCATGAAAGGCACCCTGACCAGCATCGATCTCTACGCCGCGACCGATGGCGTACTCCAGAATTTCATCGAATCGAGTTCGATGATCACGGATCTCGAGCAGAAGTATCAATCCGTACTGGTGGCGAAGGTCAAACTCGAACGTGACCCCAGGACCGAGAGCGGCTTGGCCTGGAGCACCCGAGATGGCTGGCCCGGCAAGATCTCACCCGGGACCATTCTCCGCATCCAGGTCATCTACGAAGTCAACCGACCGATAGACCTCCTTCTTCCCTGGCTCAGGTCCCTCATTGGCGAATGACTCGACGAAATCACGAGTGTCGACACCCTCGATTCTCCAGATGCAGCCGACCGAGTGCGGCGTGGTATCACTCGCCATCATCATGGCAAGCCTCGGCAAATGGGTTCCCATCGCCGAGATTCGTGCGACCACCGGGCTTGATGGAAACGGACTGAGCGTGGCCGGTGTCGCGCGGGCCGGACAGGCCTACGGACTCGAGCCCCACGTCTACCAGTGCGAAGTCGATTCGATCGACGCCCACCAGATGCCGGTCATCGGCTGGTGGGAACGACGGCACTTCGTGGTGATCGAAGGACGGATGCCTGGCGGCTGGCGTATCAACGATCCCGAAGCAGGACATCGTCTCGTCCCCGACGCGGAGTTCGAGTCGAAGTTCTCGGGCATGATCATCGAGTTCACGGCGACGGATGCCTTCGAACGCGGCGGTCGACCCCCGCGGACCATCCCGTCGCTTCGCCGGATGATCGGCGGCGGTGGCGGTGGCTTCCTCGCCTGCGCCGTTGCATCCACCGCGGTGATACCACTCCATCTCGCGATGGCAGGTTTTCTCACTTACTTCGTCGACCACGTACTGGAGAATCCAAGCCCGGAAATCCTTCGCCCGTTTCTGTTCGGCGTGGGGATCGTCGTGATCCTGCGAGCGGCGCTCTCCTTCATACTCGCCCAGACCCAGTTGAGGCTTCGAACCGCGGCAGGGCTTCGAATCGAAGTCGATTTTCTGAAGAAGACGCTCGGCCTGAGCGACCGGGAACTCACGCTTCGCCTCCCCGGCGACATCCAGCAGCGCATACCGCTCGGCAGAAGCATCGCAGGAAGCGTCGTGGGTTCGTTGTCGACCATGCCCTCCCGGATTCTCTCGGTGCTCGTTTTCGGAGGCGCGGTCTTCCTGATCTCACCGATCGTGGGATTCGGTGTGATCCTCGCCTCCATTGCAGGACTGGGGATCGTCAAGGGAGTCAATCGACTGCTCTTCGAGCTGAACACGAAGACCCAGATGGCCCTCTCATCCCAGCGTTCCACGATGTTCGCCGGCCTCTCCTCGCAGGCCTGGCTGTACGAATCAGGATCGGTCGGTGGATTCCTCGAACGATGGACCAGTGAACTCGCATCCGCACGTTCCCTCTCCCAACGGAGTTCACGGACGAAGCTCTTCGCGTCATCGAGCCGAGGGCTCCTCTCGCAGCTCGTCTCACAAGTCGCCACCCTGGTCTTCGGCGGACTCGGCGTGATCGCCGGTGATGTGACGATCGGCGAACTGGCCGCTCTCCAACTTCTGGTCGGCCACGCGGAAGGCTCACTCGGAGGCCTCATCGGATTCGCCCAGTCCCTCCCGATTCTCAAGTCGAACATTGCGCGGCTTGACGACATCATGGACTGCCCCGATTCCTCCACCGAGCGAATGCTCGGAGCCGGCGGCGCCTCCGGTCCATCCGGGCTGAAACTCGAGAACATCGCCGTCGGTCGCCAGAGTCGTTTGAACGGTCTGGCCGCTCCCGGGGTCGTCACCGTGATCGAAGGGTGTCCCGATCGTGTCGTTCACGGCCTCGCCAAACAACTCTCTGGAAGACTCCGAAGATCTGGAACGGTCACCTGGCAAGGGACGGAGGAATCCGACCCCTCGCTTCCACGCGTCCGCGTGGTCCGCGGACACTTCCCCCTCTTCCCCGGCACCTATGCGGAAAACCTTGGAGGTTTCGATCCGAACCCTTCGCACGATCTGATCTGGCCGGCGTTGGTTTCGGTCGAACTCGATGACCGGTTCGAAGCCCTCCCGCTTGGACTCCAGGCTGCCGTACACCCGGAAGACGGCTTCTCTTCGGGCGAGGATTCCACCAGACTCGAACTGGCGACGGTTCTGATCGACGCTCCCGAAGTCGTGATCGTCGCCAGCGGGATGGCATCGCTTCCTCAAAATGATGCGGTGGATCTCCTCTCCACCATGGCTGCGAGCGGCGCCGTCGTCCTGGTCATCGAACCCGGGGCGGCCGTTCCCGAAGATGCGGTGCGCATCGCCATCGAAAATCCCACGGAGGATGATCGATGACGCTGAATGATGCAGATCGCAGCGCCATGGATGATGCCCGAGAGTCCCTCATCCGGACCTCGCTCAACTGGCATCGCCTGCCGGGAATCGGTCTTGACGTCGAGGCCACGGCGGCGTGCAGGGCGATCGAACTGGCTTTCCGAAACCTCGGCGTCGATGTGACCCCGCTCTCCATGCTCGCGGACGTACCGGATCTTGCGACCGCCGTCGCGCGAATCGGTCGGAGCCACGAGGTCTTCGGGCGAACCATCGATCTCCAGCCCGACTGGTGGCGAAGCAATGGCGAGATTCTCGTGGTCGACCATCGCACGCTCGGGCCGTGCACGCTCGTGCCCCAGGGAAGTCGCTGGGACGCCATCGTTCCGAAATCCGGATCTGAAGCCAGAAGTCTGAAGGTGGATCAAGCCTTCGCCCTTGAATGCAGTCCCGTCGCCTACGAGTTGATACGGCTCGTACCGACCGGCGACAGCAGCCTCTACCGTCTGCTGAAAACCGCGACCCGTGGCCGCTGGGGCGAGATCTGGTCTCGAATCTCCGCCGGAGTGGTTTCTGCGATTCTCGGGCTGTTGATTCCGATCGTGACCGCGATCATGATCAATCAGGTGATTCCCGATGGAGAAGCATCGGGGGTGGTCGGAATCGGCCTGGCGCTGCTGGTCGCCGCTGGCGCGACTTCGATCCTCGGTCTGCTCGGCGGACTCTCGACCCTGCGATTCGACAACACGGTCGCCTACCGAACCGAAACCATGGTCCTTGCCCGAGTGATCGACCGGTTCCGTCGGGTGAAGAATGAGCACTCGGACGGAGAGATCATTCAGAGAATCACTTCGGTGAACTCCGCCATGGGGACCATCACCCACGCCACCGACAAGGTCGTGGTCGAGGCAATCCGGGGATTCGCTCACCTCCTGCTTCTCTTGTACTACAGCTGGATCCTCGCTGCCGTGGCGTTCGCGGCCCTGGTGATCGCCCTGACCGCCATCTTCATCGAGTCATTCCTTCAGAATCGATTCGTGGCGGGTTCGCAAGCGGCCGCGGGAAGATCGGAGAGCCTCTCGATCAAGATGCTCGAGGGCCTCGATTCCATCCGGGACCGTGACATCGCCGAACCACTCCTCTTGAGGTGGGCGGCACAACGAGGCGAACTTTCCAACCTCGGCTACTTGTCGTCCACGGTTTCGAACATCCGCACCCTCACCCTGACCCTGCTCGGCGGAACGGTATCGCTGCTGGTCTACTTCCTTGCCACCGGGCACTATGCGGGAGACCTGAACACCGGCAATTTCGTCGCGGCGACCATGGCGATCTCCGTGGTGATGGCATCGCTGGGCAAGACCGCCGGGGTCGTCGCCGCGATCGCGACCGTCGCCCCGGTGTTCAACCGGCTTCGCCCCCTGCTCAAGACCACGACCAGCGAGCACGTGAGCACCGATTCGCCCACCAATTCCAAGTATCGATTCGAATTCGAGGACGTTTCGATCAGCGACACGAGCTGGGGACGGACCGACCTCGCTAACTGCTCGTTCAGAATCGAACCCGGAAGCCTCACCGTGATCGCCGCGGAGCGGGTCGCATCGTCCAGAGTCCTCCTCGAAGTCATCGTCGGACTCAGGCCCCCCCAGAAAGGCCGGGTCCTCCTTGACGGTCGCAGTCTCGACAGCATCGACTCGGGCGCTCTTCGAAGGCTCGGCGCGATCCTGATCACCACGCCCCGAGTCCTGCCCGTGACGCTTCGGAAGAACCTCGATCTCGAGCGGAAGTTCGAGGACGCCCAACTCGACGAAGCCATGGAGCGAACCGGGCTGAAGGCCATCGTCGACAAACTGCCGCTGGGCCTGAACTCGATTCTGGACGCCAGGAACATCAGTGCGATCCTTGCCACCCGACTGGCGGCCACTCGCAGCCTCCTCCATCCCTTCGGATTCGTGGCCGCCATCGATCAACCAATCCTCCAGAACACCAAATGGGGGCGAGACTTCATGGATGAAATCACCCGTGGCGAGTGCACGAGGGTGATCGCGACGTCGGCCCCACGGTTTCTCGCACGAGCCGATCGAATCCTCGTCCTCGACGACGAGGGCATGCTGGTGGCGGATGGCGATC
The DNA here is from genome assembly GCA_913031315.1 of uncultured Phycisphaerae bacterium. Lineage (GTDB taxonomy): Bacteria > Planctomycetota > Phycisphaerae > Phycisphaerales > SM1A02. The sequence continues at coordinate 14,214 of CAJWFU010000007.1, forward strand.
TCCAATCGCTTCGTGACGGCAACGCAGACCTTCCTCCTTCGATCCTGGAGGCGATTCGTTGATCTCTTCCACCACCATCCTTCGCTTTCGAGCCATTCCCCTGCTCGCGACGATCCTGCTTGCCGGCTGCGCCCAGGACTGGGTGGAGTCTCGTGACGGGATGAGCCGGCGTGAACTCGAGCGGATCAGAACGATCGACACGCTCGAACTGTCGAGTGCCTCCGGTCCAGATTCCACGACGGACTCCGACGCCGCGATGCCCGAGGATGCTCGGATCTCCCGACTCCGACGAATGCTCGAAGACGCCGAACCGAGTGCGGTCGAAGTCGGACTCGATGAGTTTCGATCCGCCCTCCTGTCGAACAACCTGCAACTGGAAGTCGCACGCTTCAGCCCGGAGATCGCCGCGGCCAGGGTCGAAAGCGAATACGGCAAGCTGGATGCCACTTTCGGCGCCACGGTAATGGCCACCCAGCAGCTTGAGGATGCCAGCAGCAACAATGCACCCGACCTGGCCCTGGACTCCCAGTACGCCGAGGCACAGACCAAGCTCAGTGTCCCACTCGCCATTGGTGGCTCGATCGATTTGAGCGCCGATCTCTATCGATACGAAACCGAATACCTCAACACCTCGGGAGAAATCGAGGGTACGAACGCCAAGGCCTTTCCAGCCAATCTGTCCGCCCAGGTCACACTCCCCATCTTGAACGGGGCTGGATACGACGCCAATCTCGGCCCGATCGCGATTGCCGCCTACGACGAACGAATCTCCGAGGTCGAGCTTCGTTCAATGCTCTCCTCGCTCCTTTCCTCATCCGAGCAGGTCTATTGGCAGCTTCTTCGATCATGGAAGTCGACGGAGATCCAGCTTCAGCTGCTGAAGCTCGCCCGCCAACAGGTCACCGACACCGAGGCCCTGGCGAAGGCAGGTGTCGTCCCGGCATCCCAGAGATTTCGAGCCCAACTGACGGTGGAACAGCGGCAGGCAGGTCTCTTCGAAGCCGAACTCGACCTTCGCCGCGACATGAGATCCGTGAAGATCATCATGAACCGGACGGATCTGCCGCTCGACAACGACCGGGTCGTCAAGCCGTCGACCAAGCCACTGCTCCGATCCTTCGTTCTGGATCGCTCGAAGCTCGCCTTGCTCGCGGTGGACAATCGATCCGAACTCCTGCAGGCAAGACTCCAGCTGGAGCAGGACGACCTGAAGATGCGGATCACCCGAAACGCCCTGCTACCTTCGCTTGGCTTCACGGGGTCCGTCGGACTTCTGGGAATCGGATCCGGTGGTGGGCGAGAAGCGATCAATACGATGTTCGACGGCACCTATCCCCCGGGTTGGTCGGTGGGACTCGATCTTTCGATGCCGATTGGAAATCGCGAGGCCGAAGGCGAGTACCAGTCGGCGGTGATCAGCCGGCTGCAGACCCTGTCGAAGCAACGGGAACTCACCCTGCAGATCGCCCAGAACGTCTACGACGCGGTCGATCAGCTCGAATTGACCTGGGCGCGACTCCTCGCCTACCGGCGAGCCCAGTCGGATGCCGAGAAGAACCTCGACGCCTCCAGGCTCCTGTTCAAGAGTGGCGGGTCGAATTCCATGGATGTCGCCCTGGCGATCGAGGACCTTGGTGACGCCCGCCTCTCCATGCTCGACTCCGAAATCACCTATCAGATCGCGATGATCAACCTCGCCACCGCGACCGGGACGACCCTGGGTCGCCAGGCGGTGGAGATCGGCACGGGCGACGAGACGACCCCTCACACCCCACGCTGATCCACCATCAACCGGCCGGCTGAGAATGAAGATCGCCCGAGCGTCGAGGACGCCCGGGCGATCGATTCCACGTCTTCAGGCATTCCGCTCAGGTGATGAAACCTGGAACCACGGCGACTTCGACCTCGGCAACCACGGTCGTCGTGGTCTCCGTGTCCTGGAGTTCGGTCGTCTCGGTGACCGTGACTTCGGTCGTCTCGGCTTCCACTGCTTCGGTGGTATTGGTATCAACCGACTCGGCACCCGCACCGGCATAGATCTCGGCGTCGTCGAGGGCGATCTCGGTGCCACCCGAAGCCGGAATGGCGATGTGCATGGTCTGAGGATCGTCCACTGAAACCATGAACTTCAACCCGCCCGGCGCCGTGGCACCGGCGGCAAGGATCGCGGCGTTGACATCGGCTCGAATCGCATCGCCCGTGGCATCACCCTGATGTACATGCCAGATGGCCCATCGACGAACGTCGGCGATCGAGGGGCTCGCCGGGAGCGTCCCGTCGCTGATGGATCCATGCTTGTCTTCGGTGACCACGATGTGTCGGGTGCCGGCTTCATCCTGGAGGATCTCGTAATTCGGATGAGGGTGGATCGTGACCCCACATTCCGCGGAGACTCCCTCGGGGTCGGATTTGAATCGAGCCCGAAATTCCGGATCGGACGCAGCGCGAGCCAGCATGCTGGCGGCTTTCATGGAGTTGGACACGGTATTGATCTCCGGGGTTTGATCGGTACACGACGAATAGATTGGCCTGCCGGTTTGGGAGCAGACCTCAGACGCCCCGATGGTAAACGAATCAAATCCCAAGCGAGATGAATTCTCCCCGGAAGGCGTCGATGGCGACGAAATCCGGCCCGAACGTCTCAGGATGATTCAGCCGGGCTCCTTCGGCGGGGTCATTTCCTGATCGCTACCGGTATCTGGAACCCCGATCTGGACCGGCATCGCCCCCTCCCCCGGGAGTCCAGCGCGGATCGCTCCCGCATCGAGAAGGCGTCGGAGAAGAGAAACCGCCTCCAGCGGCTCGAGATCAAGCTCTCCGACGAGGGTCTCCACGATCGAATCGATGGTTCCGCTGGTCGGAAGTTTCGTCTCGAGCCGGTCTCCACTGATTGGAGAGCCCAGGCGAATGGCGTGATGGTCTGAAACCACCCGCATCGCACTGGAATCCGGAGAGTCGGCGAATCGCACGCCCTGAGAACGCGACAGCATGGCTCCTTCCTCTGGCAGCGGAATCCGAATCTCGTCCAGCAGCCGATCGATCACCGCGATCGCATCCTCCAGGCTCTCGAAGGGGATTTTCGCCGACTCGTGAACCCCGTCCGGCCGGGAGTCGGAACTCGGACACGGAGTCACGAGTCGAATCGTCCGCCCCACGAAATCCACCATCACTCCAGAAAGACAGGCAATGGTTCCGCCCGGCCGCACTTCACCTTCCGAGGTTCCTTTCGCTTTCATCCGGGTGCGGGCGCGTCCCGCCGCGAACTTCAGGCGGAGGTCCTTCCGAAACTGCGGGAGCATCTCCACCAAGGCGAGTTCAGAAGCGTCGAACCACGAGATCAGGGTGCGGTAGTCGCGGACCGAAAGCACTGAAAATCGATGCGATCTTGCCGGGTGACGCGAAAGGGTCGCCAGGACCGAGGCTGCCCGTTCGGGTTTCCGGCCACCGAGTGCCGTCACGGTGGCCGGTGCCCCGCCCACGATTTCCGCGAAGTCTTCCACGAACGACTCGTAGTCGGGATGGTCGAGAGGATCGGTCGCCCAGTAGAGGATGCCGTCCAGCGCCGCCGACCGACCGTAAATCGAGACGAGGTGCTGAAGCAGCCCACGAAACAGCACCACGTTCTCGGGACTTCGATCGAAGATTCCATCGAGGGGCTGAGCCGAGACTCCGCAGAACCAGCAGCGACCGCTGCAACCCCGCGTCAATTCCATGGCGAAAGGAATGTGACGGATCTGGTCTCCAAGAGAAGGGGCCAGTTCGAACTTCAATCGCGTGATCTGCCGCCATCGCCAGTTGGCGAGCGCCGGGCATCCGGGAGTGCGTTGGTCGCGTTCGGTCTTCACCGACTGGTGGCGTTCCCGCGCGTATCGCCTCCAGTCGGCGACGATCCCGCCGGCTTCGGCCACGCCATCCTCACGGGTGGGGTCCGTCAGGATGCCGAAATCTTCGGGCGAGACGAGGCGAGCGAGCTCCGTCGGGTCGAGATCAACCCCGAGATCATGCAGAGCGTCGGTGGGGCGCGCTCGAAATCGGTCGGGGAAGTCGGGGTCGCAGAACCAGGCGTCCACGAACCTCTTGACCTCGGGGTACGAGGCCGGCATCGAGGGTCGGAACCGCCACCGGATATCCGGTTTCACGAACCTGCCGCGGTGATTGAAAGGGGCACGGTCTCCGAATTGACCTGTTCCCAATCATCGGGATCGCGAAGCGTCCCCGTCCGAAACACCCGGTTCATCGTCAACAGAGTGTCCATGGCGTCGAATCCGAGCTCCATGCGACCTTCGACGAACTCCTCCAGGGTCCGAGCTCCCGCGCAAAGACGGTCGGCGAAATCGCGAGCACCCTCGACCCCGTCCAGCGTGATCTTCATACCACCCCCGACGATGGCGAAACTGGTGTCGCTGATGACGTCGATGGTGGTGGTGTCCGGATGCAGGAGTCCGACCGGGTCTTCTGGTTCGAGCGCCTGAGGCATTCGATGTTCGATGCATTCCTGGATGAATTTCTCGACGTCCTCCCCGGTCTCGAAACCGGTCTCCGCGAGGATCCGGTATCCCAGCGGCCAGCGGTCGGTCGCCCGACACGGCGTGATGAGCCTGATGTTTCGCTCTGGAAGATTGACGAGAAACCCGGAGACGCAGGCGATGGAGCCGGTCTGCTCGAGGTCGTATCGGAAAGGAACCTTCTTCCCCGTCTCGAGCCGTTCCATCACGACCTTTCGGGTCCGACCGGCGGTGGCCTTGGGACTCGCTCGATTCTCGAACTGGGGGATCAGCTCCACCAGCAGGAGTTCCTCCGGATCGAAGTACTCGTGGATCAGATTGAAATCCTTCTTCGTGGTGACGGAGAACCGTTGAACGAAGGCGTTCCGGGTCTTCGTGAACTCGAGCAGCCGGCGAGTCCGCTCCGGATCCCGCATCGCGACCGCCGTGGTGGTCTGCGGGAGGTATCCGAGTTCGTCGTGAAAGACATCGATGAACTTCTCGTAATCGGGATTGTCGAACGGCTCGGTCGCCCAGTAGCAGAAACCGTGCTGGGCGAATTCCTGTCCCATCACGCCTCGGAATGCCCCGAGAATTTCCCGCCAGAGCGTCTCCGTCGAATCGTTGAACGGGATGTAGCCCTCGTACTCGGCCGCATCCACGCCACAGAACCAGCAGTTCACCGTACAACCGCGACACAACTCGACCGCGAATGGAGCGTGCACGACCTTTTCAAACTTGGCGACCCCCTGGCTGAAGACCCCCGAGTTGATCATCCGCTGCCGCCACCGCCGATAGCGATCGTCGACGGGTGAACTGTCGCGGACCTGCTTGGCGTGCTTCATCTTCACATGAATGAACCGCCGGTATTCAGCGCAGATCTCCGAAAGCGGCCGTTGTCCGTTGGTGGCCTCTCTCGCCTGCTTCTTGAAGACCAGGATGTCGAGGTCGTCGGGATCGATCTCCTCGAGCCCGACTTCGGCGAGGGCCTTTTCGCGGTCCTCGTGATATCGATCACGGAAGGCGAAATCAGCGTGCCAACGCTCGACACTGCGTTTGAACAGACCGAGGTCGTCCACATTCGGTTCGTAATCCGAGTAGTCAGGGAGATCACATTCAGCCATCTCGTCGTTCATTGTCTTCGCCATGATCAGACTCCGGGCTTGAGGAGGACACCGATCCGAGTGTACCGAGCCAATCCCCGGCTCCAACCAGGAACCGGATATCAATGTGAAACACCCATATCCGCGAAACCTTCGAAAAACCTCCGTGCACGACTTTCCGGGCACCAGACCATCAGGAGCGGGCCGTGGCTCCATGCCGTTCGCGATAGGCTTCAATCCGGGTTCGATCCCCCGCCCCGAGTCGATCACCGAGGTGCTCGAGCACATCGTCCAGGTCGACGATCGAGGCCACCGGCATCGAAAACTCCTCCGAGAGTTCGTCGAGGGCGGATCGGGTTCCCGTCTCGCCCCGGCGTTCTTGACGGTCCACCGAGACGACGAGACCGGCGAGGCTCACATCGGCCGCCGCCCGAAGGATCGGAACCGTCTCTCGGATGGACGTGCCCGCGGTGGTCACGTCTTCGACGATGAGCACTCGATCGCCGTCTCGGAGCGGTCGACCGACAAGCACTCCACCCTCGCCATGATCCTTGGCTTCCTTGCGGTTGAAGCAGAACTCGACGTCGCGGCCTCG
>CAJWFU010000008.1:0-20321 GCA_913031315.1 uncultured Phycisphaerae bacterium
TCTCCAAGCTGTTCGTGAGCGAGCGGCCGCTGATGTTCTTCATGATCCTCGCGGGGCTGCTCGCGCTGCTGTCGCTGGGCCTGGCGGTTCCGCTCGTCGTGACCTTCTGGGAGACCGGCCTGGTGCCACGCCTGCCCACCGCCGTGCTGGTGACGCCGGGCGCCGCGGTGCGCCGGTTCTCGCAGTACAACGAGACCAGCTACGCCGACTTCGTGCTGCAGCAGGCGGCATTGGCGAACACTGCGCGCGCCGCGCTGCCATCGGATGCCAGGAACCTGGAGTTCCGGCTGCCCTCGTCGCCGGACAGCCGCTTCAGCTTCAACGCGAAGGCAAACTTCGATGCCGGCAAGAACGGCTACCGCGGTACGGCCAACCTGGTCGCGACCGGCGCGAACGTCGGGGACGGCGCCCTCGAGATCCTGGCCGACATCCTTCGTCCCTCGCTTCGCCCCGAGGACTTCGAGGAGGAGAAGGGCGTCATCCTGGAGGAGATCGCGATGTACGACGATCAACCCTTCTGGGTGCTCTACGAACAGGCACTGGAGCGGTACTACGGAAATCACACCCTCGGGCATCGGGTTTTGGGCACCAAGGAGACCGTTTCCGCCCTCACCCCCGAGCTGATGCGTGAATACTTCAACCGACGATACAGCGCGGACAATTCGGTTCTGGCCGCAAGTGGCCGGATCGATTTCGACCACCTCGTCGCGCTGGCCGAGTCGCTGTGCGGGCATTGGCCGAAGGGGGAGCCCGGACGAGATCTTGGAACGATCGAATTCGTCCCCGGGGAACTCGAGGTCAAGCTGCCCGAGATCCAGCAGCGATATCTCATGTTCATGGCCCCCAGTGTCGGTATCGGCGATGAGCTCAAGTACGCCGGAGCCCAGGCCCTTCGAGTGCTGGGAGACCAGGAAGGATCGACCTTCTTCTGGGAGCTGATCGAGACCGGTCTGGCCGAAGAGGCCGCCATGCATCTGGATACGCGGGATGGTTCCGGCGAAGCGATCGCCACCGTCGTCTGTGGCCCGGAGAATTCCGAAAAGGTGGAAGCGATCGTACGACGTGAGATGGTCCGGATCATGGAGAAGATCAACGACGACGCGCTGCTTCGGAGCCGAGCCAAGATCGCGACCGCGGCAATGCTCGCCAGTGAACGACCCATGGGCCGGATGACCCGGTTGGGCAGTCGATGGACCTACGGACTTCCCCACACCTCGCTTGACGAAGAGATCGCCCGGATCGATGCGGTCGGCATCGAGGACGTCCGCGCCTACCTCGAAGCTCACCCATTGGATGAACTCCTGGTGATCCGCGGCGGCGGCTGAACCTCTCAGGCGGCGATCGCCACCAGTTCCTGATCACCCCAGTGAACGATCGCATCTCCACCCGCGCGACGTGCCTCGCTCAGGGCCACCATGGCGGCACGGAGCAGTTCGTCCGGGCTTCCCGGCCCCGATTCGGAATCTCGGTTGGCGGTGCCGATCGAGACTCCGAGGCTCAGCAAGCCCAGATTCTGATCGGCCAGCGGAGCCAGACGGACCGCGGCGCTGATCCGATCGGAGAGCGACGTGATGCTGGTGGCCGCATCACCCTTCACCAGAACGGCGAGTTCCGCACCCACGAAACGGTAGACCATGACCTGGTCACCGCACGCTTCGCGACACGCCCGGTTGACGGCCTCCGAAGCTCTGGCGAGCGCTGCGTCACCACTTCCCGGTCCTCCGTCACGATTGATCTCCCGCATGCCGTCGACCGCCACCAGCAGCACCGCTGTCGGTTCGGAGGCCGTACCGGATTCATCGAATCGGTCCAGCAGGTCGTTCTGGAACGAGGTCCGTTCCGGAAGGCCGGTCAGTTGATCTCGATCGATGTTTTCTTCCGCACTCGGAACGATGACTCGATTCTCGCGTCGAAGCCGGTCGGCCTCTTCGAGGATCGAATCCACATCGGGCATGCTTCCAGTGTCGAGTTCGAACAATCGAGAGAGTTCGGTCGCGTGATCGATGATCGACTGCAGGGCCGCCCTTGCGGTGCCGCGTCGCAGATCGAACCATTCCGCGGCCCGTGTTTCATATCGACGAAGAGCGGCCTGGCTTCGTGGCGACTCCTCCGAAAGGCTCTCCGCCACATCACCCGCGAGCAGGACGATTCGACGCATGTCCTCTTCCGAGGCCGCGACTTCGGTGCCATGATGATGAAGCAGGACCACGTCGACGATGTTGGAGGGGAATTTCCAACCTTCGATCATTCCCGCACCGATCTCCGCGTGATCGACTTCGAAGTGACGCCGCTCGAGTCCGGCGAGCTTGGCGTGGTCACCCTGGCAGAGATCGAGAAGTTGAAGGTATCGATCATCGAAGTGCTTCCAAAGCGCGATCATTCCGATGTCTCGAACCAGTGCGGCGACGAACGCCTCATCCGGGTCCGCACTGCGGACGATTCCCGCCAGCGCTCTCGCGGCACTCGCGGCAAGAATGCTTCGTCGCCAGTAATCGTTGAAATCGAAGACCACGTCATGATCGGCGCGGAACGTCCGGGCGAGGCTGAACCCGAGCACCAGACCACGAACGGTCTCCATGCCCAGATAGGCCAGTGCCTGCCGAATGCTTCCGACCCGACGGGTCAGACCGTAGAAACTCGAGTTCACGGTCTTGAGAACCCTGGTCGCGATCGCTGGATCGTGCTCGACGACGCTGGCGATCTCACCGAGTTCGACATCACGACGACTCGTGAGATCAAGCACCTGGACCGCCACCGCGGGCAGGGTCGGCATCTGTGGACTGTTCATGATCCGGGCGAGCGCCGCGTCGTTCATCTCATTCTCCTCCCAGGTGTCGTCGCGATCCTCGATCCCGATGGTGTCGGATCGGATCACCGGCGGCGGATCTGCAGCCTCGTGGCTCGAGCGATGGGTTGGAAGGTCCGAGAAGCGGCGCCTGATCGTCATGATCCGAACAGGAGTCGCATTGGGACGCTTTCGACTCCGAGCAGCTCTCTGGTCCAGGCCGCCAGCAATCGACTGGCACGATCGATGCTCGGAAGATCGGCGTGATCCGGAATGATCCCGTGCAGATCATCGATCTCGATCAGGAGATCAACCGTCGTTCGGCGAACTCGCCACCGATCACCGGCACCGGTATCCGTGACCACCCCTCCACTTTCAGGACTGAAGGCCACCGTGTCGCCCTCGATGCCCTCGAGATCCAGACGAGGTCTGTAACCGACATCACAGAGCAGTCGCCATTGGAAGGTGAGGGTCGCTCGTTCGACGTCCTCCCCCGCCTGCATGCCCTGCAGTGAATCGAGCAAGGCCTGCCAGGTCAACGGATGTGGTTCCGGTTGCTGGAGAAAACGACCGACCAGGTCGGCGAGGTACCAGGCCGCCCGATTGGCGGCCGCCGACCTTCGGAGCACCGGGAAGGTTTCCAGCAGCGTCCACTCGGTGAGCGTCGCCAACTCGCGTCCCGGTTTCACGATCGCGACGATCTCGCCTCGAGTGAAGAGATCGAATCCGCCACTGAAGGAACCTCGTTCCCGACGCGCTCCCTTCGCCAGTCCCCGCATCATGCCGTGATCACGAAGCAGCAAAGAGACCGTCTGGCTCGTCTCACTGAAATCCCAGTGACGCACACAGATCGCCTCGTCGCGAATCGTCGGCATGGATTCAGCGACGCGGCCTGATCACGACCGCCTCCCGAAGTACGATCGAATCATGGAACGGACCGTCACCACCATCCTCGATGCGAAGCACCAGCCGATCTCCCGAAATCGGAACCTGGACTCGATGCACGGGTGACTCGGGCGTGATTTCGATGACTTCCAGTTCACGGTCACCATCAAGGATTCGAAGGACCGATCGACCCGGACCCGACTCCATCGGCCGTTCCACCGTGGCCATGAAGCGACAGTCTCGACGTGGAAGTCTGATCGTGGCCTCGAGCGGGCCATCGAACCGGATCGGCGCCGCGTCGAGCGGATGATGACCGGTGGTGACCTTCGGTTCGGGAATCCAGGGTCGAAGACCACCATCCGGCCCCTCGGCCACCGTGATCCGCATCGAGGCGATCGATTCGATCCGATTGGCATCCGTCGCCACACCGATGAGGAATTCCGCTGGAATCTCCGCGGTATCACCACCCACCGCGGGTTCGAGCAGACGGACATACCCGTCGTCACCGATCTGAATCGATTTCGAACCGAGTCGGTGACCACCCCGGAGCCACACCATGGTCCCGGATCTTGGGACGAACGGATTGAGCAGCGAGACCGAGGCGATTCGATCGAGCGGGATGGAAATGACGTCGATGTCCCCGTTGGACCGCTCGACCTCGATCTCCACCTCGGTATCCATCTTCAGGATCAGACCCGAAAGTCGATCGCCATTGGACAACACGATGATGTCAGACTCCGTGGCCTCTGGAACCGTCGCGCCATCCTGAAGTCGTATCGAACGGAGCGTTTCCAGTTCGAAGGGAATGTCCCGGAGCCAGGCACTGCGCCAGACCGGCGTGCCTTCATCATCAGCATGAAGCGAACCGGGAATTCGCTGGCCGTCGACCAGTTCGATGTAGGACGTCCGGATCGGGGCGTCATCACCAGCGCGGGTCGCGGCCATTCGATCGGACACCGTCAGGTCCCTGGAAATCGAAGGACCCACGATGATCGCCACCACATCCCGAACCGGGCTGGATGTCGAATCCGAGTCCGCGGCGAGGGGCTGCACCGAAACCGTCGATTCATCGATGAGCAGCGGATCGCCCTCGATGACGTTCAAGGATTCGTCGATCACCCGCGACCATCGCCCGGTACGTTCCGGAGCGGGGGCGGCTTGATTCGAATTCGCCTCGATCGACCAGATGAGTGGGACGATCAGACCGAGGGTTCGAGCGATCCGTTGTGTGGTGTCGTGTTTCACTTCTGGAAGATCGGAAGGTATCGCTTCGGCATCTGCAGCACGATGAGGGCCATCGCCGTCGCATAGGCATCACCGATCTGACGGTCGGTCCATTCCCCGGCCTTGTTCTGTCGAGAGAGAAGTTCGGTTCGGATCGCGGGCCACCAGTCGGACCACCACTCTCCACCCGCAAGGTACATCGCCTGTGCGGAGTAGTACTGGCCATAGAAGTAATGGGCGCTCCCGGCCCCGATCACTCCCCGACCCGGGGAAGCCTTTCGGACGAGATATTCAAGCCCCAGCTCGATGGCGTCATCCTCGTAGATGCCCGCATAGAAGAGGCTGGCCACCCCCGCAGCCGTACGAGGCCATGCGGAACCACCAGCTTGAGTCATGTATCGGAAGCCGCCATCGGGATTCTGGCATTGCCGAACGTACTCGACCGCCTTGTCGATCGTCTCCCGCGGCACCTTGATGCCCGCGTTTCGCGCCGATCGCAGGGCCATGATCTCGCAGATCGTGACCGAGACGTCGGCATCGATCGGCACCGGGTTGTACCGCCAGCCACCTTCTTCGTTCTGACTGTCCACGATCAGACGGATGGCTCGGCCGAGGACGTCGCGAACCCGCTCGTCCGACGGATTCATTCCGTAGATCTCACCCAGGAAAAGGGTGGCGAACCCGTGGCCGTACATCGGTCCATGAGAGGTCTCAGCCGCGAGCAGTCCGGTTTCGGTCGCGCCCGCAAGCACGAAATCGAGCGCCTTTCGGACCGTGCCTTCGTATCGACCTCGTTCGGGAACGTGGCCGTCGGCCATGAAAGCGAGAGCGCAGATCGCGGTGATCCCGACATGTCTTCCGTACCGTCCCCGACCAAACGAACCGTCGGCATTCTGCATGCCGGCCAAGGCCTCGAGTCCGCGGTTGACGCCACCGTCGAGTTCGGGCGTCATCTCCTCGATCGCGGGGGCGTTCTGCGCTCCACCAGCTTCAATCGCCTCGGGCGGCGGCGGTGGACCGACATCCTGAGCCAAGACCGTGGTGGTCGACACCACGGCGGCCGAAGCCATGCCGAACAGGATTCCACGCCATCGGGCTCGATCGGAGATTCCTCGTTTCACCTGGGGATCGATCATCGACCACCCTCCTCGGCCATGCGCCGGTAGTAGGCCTCGGTGAGAGATCGATACATCTCGGAGACTCGATCTCGAGTCCCCTGGGTGATCAACTCACGCATTCGTGGCGGCAGTCCACCCCATTCGATCCCCGCACCATCAAGCGGGCCCGCGAGTTCACCCCCTTCGGGAGGTGGTGGTTGCACGGATGATCCATCCTGGTCCCCCTGATCATTCCGAGACTCACCCTGGTTCTGATTCGCTTGCTGATTGCCGTCCTGTGGTTCCTGCTCGTTGCGACGACCGGGATCCTGCTGCTGTTGCTGCTGACCGGCACCGGGTTGCGGTTGCGGTTGTTGTTGCCGCGAGGCGCTGTCGATCAATGCCTGCAGTCGGTCGACGATCCGTTGTTGGATCCGCTGGGTTCCAAGTCCCGCATCCGACCGATCCTCCAGAAGGTCCGTGGAAACCAGCATGTCGGCGATCGCCGCGCGGAAGGCTTCGGTCGGCTTCTCTTCGGCGAGGGCCGCATCGAGAGCGCGTCGATCACTTTCCGCGATCGGGGCGTCGGCATCACCGTCGCCGGACTCCTCCAGGTCGAGCAGATCATCCAGGGAAGGTGCCGCCTCCTGCTTCGGCGTCTCCGAATCCTCCTGAACCACCGCTGGAGGGACCGCTTCGGGCGTCGTCGCCGGAGGTGAAACCACTGGCGCATCCTGGCCCCAGGCCAGTGAACCCCCACTCAGCACCAGGACCGTCATCAACATTCGGTTCTTGGATTCCATCATGTGTCTTCTCCGGTCGTGGGTTCCATCCGGCTGGTTTCGGAATCGGAGCCGGGCTTCATCGCGGGATCTTCATCGGATTCCGCCGGCCGGATCCTCGAATCATCCGCACCCTCCGAGGCCGGTTCCAAGGTGTTGACCAATGTCGTGGCGACCGCATGGAGGTCGGACTGCATCCGACCCAGATCGGCCAGGCTTTCACTGCGGCCCGGATCATCCGCGGGACGACCATCGATCCGGCGAGTCGCATCGAGGATCTGGATCTGCATCGAGCGGAGCATCTTCAATTCCGCGATCGGTGGAATCAGGGGCTGGGGTCCGCCTTCACCACCACCATCGCCCGGCTGGCCACCCTGCCCGCCACCCGCCTGTTGACCGAATGGATCATCTTCGGGTGGTCCTTCGTCATCAAGCGATTCGATCAATCCGGCCAGCGAAGCGATGATCATGGTCTGTCGCTCGATCGCTCGGTCGTCAACCCGGCCGTCACGAAGTCGGTCCGCGACCTCGGCGATCCACGCATCGAGATTCCGATGCGTCATCGAGAAGACGAGCGAGTCGGTGACCGCGTTGAACTCTTCCGCGATCGCTTCGACCGCGGTGCCGACCTCGTCCTCGGATCTGGCAAGACGCCGGGCCTTGACGGTCTGACGTCGATCCAGACGCTCACCCACGACCTCCGCGAGATTTCCGGTTTCCACCCGGACCCCGGTCTGCATCTCCAGAACCCCTCGGTATGCGGTGAGCAATCGATCGCGCTCCGCGTCGGCCTGCTGTTGCGCCAGTTGTTCGGCTGCTTCCTCGGCGAGAGCGAGGGCCTCTTGCAGAGCTGAAATCGCACGCTCTTCGGATTCGAGGGCCGAGGGAACGTCCGGCGGATCACTTCGAAGTTCACCGATCGCCGCCGCCTGGTTGTCGGCCGCACGCCCGACCACCCGACCGATTCGATCATCGGCGGCGGCCGCTTCCCCCGCGACCGTCATGGTGTTCCGCTGAACGAGGATCATCGCCGCCGCTCGTGCCTCGAAGTCACCACCCGCGGCATCGACCCGGTTGAGTGCGATCACCTCGTTTTCGGCCGCCTTGATCAGAGCCTGAAGACTCTCGACCAGACTCTCCATCCGACGTCGAAGTTCATCAACCTTCGCCTTTCGTGATTCCTCGATCGTCTCCTGCATCCGTTCGAGTGCCTCGGCCGCCTGCTGCTGCGCTTCTCCCGCCTGTTGAAGGCGATTCTCCCGAGCCTGTTCCTCCGCCTCTCGCATCTCCTCCTCGAGACCTTCCTGTCGAGCCTCTTCCGCCGCCTGACGAAGACCATCCGCTTCGGAGGGTGCCGCGGTCTCCATCGCCTCGGCCCGATCCTCGAGATCATCGAGAAGTTCTTCGGATCGATCCGCCAGATCCGCCTGTTCGCGAACGATGTCGTCGAGTTCCCGGCGTTCCTCGCTGGTGAGTTCGTCCCGATCACGTCCCATGGTTCGTTCGGCGAGGTCTCCGGTCTGCTCCTGGAGATTCGCCAGATCCTCCGCAAGCCGTTCGATCTGCCGGGAGACCACCCATGCGTCTTCGCCCCGATCCAGAGTGGCCGCCAGATCGGTGAGCTCGTCCTGGACATCCTGCTGGGCTTCGACCGCTTCCCGCTCCGCCTCTTCAGCCTCTGCTTCAGCGGCCGATCGTTCGGCTTCGCTCGAGTCGGCATCCGCCGCTCGATCACGGGCCGCCGTCGCTCGATCCAGGGCCGCGAGGGCCTGATCCTCCGACCTCGCCGCGGCCTCGATCAGATCTTCCGCCTGATCGAGCACATCGGCGAGCAGTTCATCGTCGAGTCGGTTCTCCCGTCGCCGCGAATCCACCGCTTCCAACGCCGATCTGGCGCCTTCGATGCGGTCACCAAGCCGATCCTGATTTCGAGTCGATTCTCGATTCGCACCATCCTGTCGAACCCGGTCCGCAAGTTCGGCCTGATCACCCTCGAGGCGGATGGCGGTTCGTCGAATCGATCCCAGACCACCTTGAAGTTGTTCGATCAGATCGGCTTCCGAGACGACCTTGAGTCGTCGAACTTCACTCCGAACCGGTTCTCGGGGACCATCGGGGCCGACCCACTCATCGGTGACGAGCGAGAAGACGCTGATGTCGTCACCGACCTCCAGGGCGAGTCCGGCGAGATCGAATTCGTGTTCGAGCGAGGCATCGGCCACTGGATCGGCCTCGGCTTCGACCAGTAGATCGAGACTTGCGAGTTCCTCGACCATCGAAATCGAACCGGATCGGGTCACCGAGGCTTCAATCCGAAAATCCGACAGACCGACATCGTCTCGAGCATCGGCCTGCAGGGAGACCATCGCACTTCGAGTCACGGTGCGATCACTCGCCGGATCGACGATGGTGGTGCTGGGCCGACGATCGGGGATGGTGTCGATCCGGTACCGAATGGGATCGAGATTCACCAGGCCATGTTCGTCCTGCAGGCGGATTTCGAATTCCCCACCCGTATCCAGCGACCAGAAGATGCTCCAACGAGTGGGATTCTCAGGGTCCACCTCGAGGATCGGGCGATCAATCGATGGTGAAGCGAGCACCCGGTCGACGAACGAACTTGAGATCATCCCCGCGTCGTCTCGCTCGATCGGAACCGGACGGATCAGCTCCAGATCGATTCGCGCCTGCGAACCCTCCAGAACCGGACGGGCCAGACGCGAGCGACGATCGGTGCCCGGACCCAGTTCGGATTCGCTCCGTCCAAGTCTCGCGGCATAGGCCGGTGGTTCGATCGAGACCCGAGCCGTGTCGACCGCCGGGGCCGGAACAAGGCGGACTTCGAAGCGTTCGGTCTCGGAGTCGACACTGGCGAATTCATATTCAATGGAATCGGCGTTGGTATCCACCACTCGTTCGAATCGCGTTCCCTGCTGTCGGGTCATGACCAGCGACCGCCATGGGTCGGGGCTCCCGTCTCGAACCGTCCGCAGTCGGACCGAGACCCGCTCGGATCCGGGATCCCCCTTGATCAGATCGGCCGCGAGGGCCAGGGGTTCCCCCCGGGGGTGCACGAGTTCCGCTTTCGTCGCCGATGCGACGTCGGTTCGCGCCGGCCATCGGGCGTCGGACCAGGGTGCGAGGATGCGACGAGTCGCGATCGACGCCTCAGCCGGGCTCCAGGCCGCGATGCCCCCGATGAAGATGAGCGCCAGCACCGCCATTCCAAATCTCTGGTGAGCGGATTTTCCGTCGATCACCGCCTCGAAACGCACGGTGTTCGCCCGTTTCTGAAGATCGCTCAGGCTTCGATCCGCGAGGGGGCCGCGTTCCGAGCGATTCAGGTGGGCGAAGTCGATCGCGGAAGCGAGTCGGCCGGCGACCGATGGTGTCATCGATTCGATTCTCAACGCGACGTCGATCAGTGATGGTCGAAAACGAATCGCGGGCCAGACCCGTCGATGAATCTCGACGCCGAGCCAGATCAATCCGGCAAGGAGCATCGTCCATCTGACCGGTGATGGGAGCCGGAACAGGAAGTCGAGCATCGCGGCCGCGAACAGAATCGGGATCATCACCGCGATCACGGTGGAAAGACGTGCCTCGACCACGGAACGGCGCAGCGAAGAACGGATCCGACGGATCCGGTTCAAGAGCAACTCATCGCTTCGATCGGTGGTTGGGTCGTTCATGGGATCAGTCGAGTCTCACCAGACGGCGACCCGACCATTCAAGGGCCGCCAGCAGAAGGAGCAGGGTGAAGAAAAGTGGTGAGGTCCAGATTCGTTCCCGAAGTGGGGTTTCCGTGATGATCGCTCGGTTCGGAATCGCTTCATGGATTCGATCAAGGACCGGTCGGGGATCGGTGGAATCGACGATTTCGTGGATCGAACCGCCGGTTTCGTTCGCCAGAGCCTCCAGCAGTGGATGATCCGCGTCCGCCAAACGAAGTTCATCATCGGGTCGAACCACCTCGACCAACGCCGACTGGTCGCCGGCGAGAACCGCCAGAACCGGTTCGGCGATTCGGTGCGCGACGGCACCCAGGCCATCAGGAATCCAGGATCCCGACCAGCTTGATTGACCGCTCGCGGAGAGTTCGATCGTTCGAAGCACGTTGCCTTCCTGATCGAAAGCCTCGACCAGAACCGTCTCCGGAGGATCGACGCCCAGCGATGAATCAAGCAGGTCGACGGTCACCAGCACCGGTCGACCGAGTTCGGTTTGATCCGGACCCGCGATGATTCGAATCGGAAGATCCGACTCCACCGCTTCCCGGCCGAGCAGCCGGAGCAACTGGACCCAGAATCGTTCGTACAACTGTTCGCCTCGTCCATACCGCCAGCGCCAGATTTCATCCGTCGCGATGTAGAGGATCTGCCCGGCGCCGTACCGCATGGTGATCACCAACGGTGTGATGTCGGACTTCGAACCGTCGAGAGGAACCGCCTCCGCGAGAATCTCGGCCGTCGGCTTGATTCGTTCACGGTCGATCCGCTGCACCCACTGCAACTGCGACCAACCGAAGGTCGGATCCGTCAGATCCTCCGGCCAGCCTTCGCCGGATGCCTCATCGGCGAGTCGAAGAACGCCGAGACGTTCAGCGACGGGCGTCGGACTGGCCATCATCGGAGCGGCATGGCGATCGAGATCGAACCCGCCACTGAACGGCAGAAGATCGGCGAGCGGCGTCTCTTCCCAGCTTTCGGGCATCGAGCGCGGGCCACCGAGGAGGATCAGTCCACCACCACGTCGTTCCACGAGTTCGCGAATCGCCTCCTGACGACCTTCAGTGAGGAAGTTCGATGGAAGGTCTCCGAGAATCACGAGGTCGAACTGGGAGAACTCCGCGAAGTCACGGGGAAGACGGGCGAGCGGAGTGTTGCCTTCCTGAGCGAAGTCACGATCCGCGGAAAGCAGCATCACCGAACTCTCGATCGATGGCTCTCGAACCAGGAGGTTCTTCAGGTAGCGGTATTCCCAGCGTGGGCCACCCTCGATGAACAAGACCCGCAGAGGTCGGTCGATGAGTTCGATCGGAATGGACGCCAGATCGTTTTCCGGGACGAGATCATCACCCCCGACGATTCGAACCGACCATCGACGTTCGCCCTCGACCACCCCGCCGGCGTCCGAGTTCGGTCGAGCGGTCAACACGGCGTCGATGCTCTCGGCCTCGGAATCGATCTGGATGTCCGTGGTATCCAGAATCCGACCGTTCTCCTCATCCACGAGTTCCAGCCGGAAGTCTCCGGACCGGCCGCGATTGTCGAGGCGAACCAGAATCGGCACCGCATCCCGAGCAAAGGCCCGGCGTGGGGCCTCGACCCGGCCGATCGCCGTGTCGCCGATCGGTTCGGAAGCCCCGAGGGGAACGACCTGCACCGGGGCCGCCGCCGCCAGCAGTCGACGAATGAGATCCCGGTCCGGCGGCGAGTCGGTTCGACCGTCGGAGACGACGACGATGCCGGCAAGTGGGCGCCCGGTGGTGCGGCGAAGCGTCTCCTCGAGGGCCGGGGCCAGCCTGGTTCGCCAACCGTCAGGATCTTCGAGGCCGATCGGCGAGTCGTTCACCGAAGAATCGGTGACGGGTGGAAGTTCCATCACGCCTTCGCCGAACCCCAGCCAGAGGATCCGGCGGGAATCGCCGGGGGAACGCCAGGCCTCACCCGCGGACGAGAGCATCTCCCGCAAAGTCCGTTCACGGGCGACCTGGTCACCCGAGGAGGGATCACGCTCGCCATCACGAACCTGCATGCTCCGGCTTCGATCTACGAGAACCGCGACCACGTCGGGTTCGATTCGTTCCCGTGGAAGCTCGAGCATCGGGCCGGCGACGCAGACGAAGAGGATCAGGAGAATCACCGTCCTCGCCGAAGCGAGACCACCACGAATCCGACGGGACGCATCAAGTCTGGCGTAGGACCAGAGTGCGATCCCGATGCAGAGAATGATCGCGACCAACCAGGCCCAGCCGGGGAAGTTTCGTTCCCAGACCAATTGAAGTCCTTCAGAGCCGATCGGCAGATCCCGGATGCCGAGCCACCATCGAGTGAAGTCACTCATGAGACGGCCTCCGTTCGATCCATCCGGGCCGCGTCCGCTTCCGCGTTGGCGCCCGTGAGTCCTCGAGATCGCCGGTTGACGATCCCCCCGCGAGCGAACCAGCGGGCGAGCACGGTCTCGAACAGAACCAGGAAGAGAACCAGCACCACCAGCATTCCCGCGATGTCGGTTCCGATGATCGCCGCGACCTCGACCTGATCCGATTCGGATTCGATGACCCAGTCACCGGAGGGCGAAAGCCATTCGAGCACTTCATCGCGTTCGATGGTTTCCAACTTCGCCTGGTCGACCGCGGGATTCACCACTCGTCGTTCGAGGATTCGATCTGAAAGATCCACGACCTCCGCCACTCCGCTTCGGGTTGGAAGACGATCCTGATCGATCTCGTCCGAATCGGCGTCCAGCACGATGCGATCGCCGCCGGGGAGGATCATCGCGGCGCCACTCGTTCGGGCTGTCGGCGGTCGTTCCCCGACCACCCCGTCACGACCACGAGCAGCGAGTGCCGTGCCTTGCCGCGTGATCTCCTGAACCAGGGGGACCATCAGCGGTCGGACCGGAAGATCGGTCCAGTCGAGTTCCGGCGCCACCGTGAAGAACACGAGACGACCGAGACCGATGGGAACATCGATCAGAAAGGGTTCATCGGCGTCGTCCACCAGGACGACATCGCCATCATTGGGACCTTCGATCGGAAGTCGTCTGTTGATCGAAACGCTCGGAGCGAGATCGCTGATTTCAGCATCGAGCAATCGCGTGAGTGCGGACGCCGGCTGGTTGCTCGACAGTCGGCGAGGCTCCTCGAGGCTCTCCGCCTCCAGCGCGACGCTCCAGTCCAGACCGAGGGAATCCAGAAGCGGAGTCGCCCAGGGACGGACCGTGGTGGAACCGGGCGGCATCGTGACCAGCACCCCACCCTCATTGGTCCAACGAACCAGTTCAGGAAGAAATTCATCGTCCAGAAGGTCAGGACGACCGACCACCAGCACCGAGACTCCGTCGAGATCGCGCTGGTTGAGGGCGGCCGGATCGACCCGGTCGATCTCCACCGCTTCGGCCAGGTCCCCTCCGAGGTCGGGGAGCAACGCCCGTTCGAACCAGTCCGTGGCCCGCCATCGATCCACCCGACCCACACCACCGAAGTCATCTCGATCGAGAATGAGGATTCGACTGGGAACGCGGCCTTCGACCATGGTCGATCGACGGTCGTCGAGGGTCAGACCGTCGGGCTCCAGGATCAGGGCCTCGAGCACACCGCCATCTTCATCCACCCGCATCTGGAAATCGACCGTCGCGTCCGTGACGCCCGCGGTCCACTCCACCCGACGAGTCTCCGGAGCCGCGATCGCATCACCGGCGATCCGAATCGTGGTCGAGGACTCGGGGGTCTCGCCGGTTCTTCGAAGTCGGACGGAAACCAGTCGGTCGTCACCACCACCGGCAAGAGAAAGTGGAACCCGGGCGACATCGATGTTCACGATCTGCACGCTCTGGACCCGAGCCTCGGTCGGCGTCGTGGTCACCAGTCGGATGTCTCCGTCGGGCGAACTCAGTGCCGGTGGTCTGGTTCGATCGTTGATGGATCCTCGTCGAAGATCGCTGAAGAGGCGGACTTCGTGACCACCCTTGACATCCCCGTCGTTGATCGCGATCGCGATGCGATCGAGCGCCGAAGCCAGGTCGGTCGCACCTTCACGAACCAGGACGCCCTCCAACGCGGACACCACCGAACGATGATCCGTGGTCGCGGGTTGGATGAGCGTCCGAACCGGGCGGCCGGCAAGCACGACCGAGACGCGGGCCGAAGGTTCGAGACCATTCACCAGTTCGATGGCCGCTTCCACCTGCTGATCCAGAGCCGTGATGCCACCCTCTCCGGTGACGCCGGAGACGATTCCATCGTCGATCACCAGATGCATGGTGACCGATTCGAGGGTCGCCACCCGTTCTCCCAGGAGTGGCCCGGCGAGGGCGACTCCGAGCAGTGCGAGGATGAGCGCCCGAACGACCAACAGAAACCATCGCTCGATTCTGGATCGGCGTCGGTGTCGACGCGCCGCTTCCATCAACAACGCCATCGCGGCCCAGGGAACCGGAACCCTCTTCCGCCGAAGCAGGAGGTGAATGATGATCGGAACGCCGGCGGCGAGCAGGCCGGCGATGGCGAGTCCGGGAGCCAGAAAGGTCATCGACCTCCTCCACCCTTGGAGAGCATCTTGCGACGTCCGAGCATGGCTGCGATCGCGGGTCCGACCGAGCCGTGGGTGTCGAGTCGAAGGTAGTCGTAGTCGTGGCTTCGGGCGATTCGCTCGAGCTCGGCGCAATGACGGGTCATGGCCGCCAGGTAGTCCTCGCGAATCGTCCGTGGATCGACGGGGATGCGACCTTCACCCTCGAGCCCCTCGAACGGTGCCGGATCGTCGTAATCGAAACGAAGTTCCTGTCGATCAAGAACCTGAAGCAGCAGTACGTCGTGACGACGGTGACGAAGTCTCGCGATCGCGTCCCGAACCGAGTCGGTGGGCGCCAGGAAGTCGCTGATCATCACGAAGAGGGATCGGTTGGTGGCCAGGGCCATCGCCTGTTCGGCGACCTTGACCAGGTCGGTGGCGTCTTCAACCGGATCCCCGGCGAGGGTTCGGACCACTCTTCGCCAGGTGTCTCGGGCGTTGGATCGACGAACCTGATCACGAAGACCGTCCGCGAAGAGGGCGAGTCCGACCCGATCCCGCTGCTGCAGCGCGAGATAGCAGAGGGCTGCCGCGACCGCGGTCGCGTGGTCGTACTTGGTCCAGGTCGACGCGATCTTCGAGGCGTTGGTGCCACCCCAGCCCTGCTTCACCTCGAGCGTTCCGAACCGCATCGATGCCGAGGCATCGACGAGGATCATCACATCAAGATTGGTCTCCTGTTGGTACTGCTTCAGATGAAGCTTGTCGCTTCGCCCGAACGCCTTCCAATCAAGGTGTCGCAGATCATCACCCGGCACGTATTGCCGGTGCTGTGCGAATTCCACCGCAAGCCCCTGATACGGGGACCGGTGCATCCCGCTCATCACGCCTTCGGCGATCATCCTCGCCCGCAACTCGAACGTACCCAGCTGCCCGATCGTCTCGGGAGCCAGATATTGTTCGGCGCGAAGTCCGCCGGAACCAGGGGCGGGAGCGGGATCGGGCAACGGAATCTCCGGGAATCACGACGACGGACGAAAGGGACCGAAGCGTTCGGACCCGACCGGGTGGATGGATCAGCGAGTGACCGAATCGAGGGTCGAACGCGTCGACGGATCCGCATCGTCCACCGGCGTGATCTCGAGCAGACGCTGCACCACGTCGTCGGTGGTGATTCCGTCGGCCTCGGCGTTGAAGTTGGCGATGATCCGGTGTCTCATGACCGGCATGGCCACGGACTTGACCAGTTCGGGAGTCACGTGGGTCGCGCCGATGAGCAGGGCGCGGGCCTTCGCGGCCAACACCAGGAACTGGCTCGCCCTCGGACCGGCACCCCAGGCAAGGTAGTTCCGGACGATTTCCGGTTTGTCTTCTCGTGACTCACGAACCCGTGTGGATCGAACCAGTCGAAGGGCGTACCGAGCGACGTGATCGGCGATGGGGACCTGCCTCACCAGCTGCTGGATCCGCAGACAATCCACGGCGGAAAGAAGCGACGAGACCGAGGCGTTGGATTCGGCCGTGGTCTTCTGGACGATTGCCAGTTCGTCCTGCTCGGTTGGATAGCCGATCCGGATGTTGAACATGAATCGGTCGAGTTGCGCTTCTGGAAGCGGGTAGGTGCCTTCCTGTTCGATCGGATTCTGAGTCGCCAGAACGAAGAAGGGTTCGGGCAGGATGTGGGTCTCACCCCCGACCGTGACTTGTCGTTCCTGCATCGCTTCGAGCAGTGCACCCTGGGTCTTGGGCGGCGTCCGATTGATCTCGTCCGCGAGAATGACGTTGGCGAAGATCGGACCCGGAACGAATCGGAGCTCCCGACGTCCGGTCGACTTGTCCTCCTCGATCACCTCGGTCCCGGTCATGTCCGTCGGCATGAGGTCCGGTGTGAACTGGATTCGGGAGAAGTCGAGACCGAGCGTGCTGGCCAGGGTGTGGACGAGCAGGGTCTTGGCGAGACCTGGAACGCCTTCGATGATCGCGTGACCGCCGCAGAAGATCGCGAGCAGAACCTCCTCGACCACCTCTTCCTGGCCGACGATGACCTTTCCGACTTCACTTCTGATTTGGTCGGCGATCTCTCGAACCGCCGTGGCGGCGGCGACCGGGTCTTCCTGATGCAGTGATGATTCGGACATTCGGGTTCCAGATCCGGCGTTGAAGACGTCGGACCGGGGTCCGCCAGAGTGTGACCCGACGCGGAAACGGGCACTCGGGCGAGTATAGTCCCGCCCCTCGCCGCCCCGAACCGATCGAACCCACGAAGGTCGATCGAACGAAGTCATCCACATGCCGGAACTCCCCGAAGTCGAAGCGATCCGCCAGGTACTCGCGCCCGTGATGATCGGGCGGGAGATCAGTCGGGTCACCGTCGCCAGACGAGACGTGGTTCGTGGTCTGGATGGTCGCCGACGAGGCCGCCTGACTCCGGCTTCGCTCGGGGAAGGGCTCCGAATCAAAGGGGTCGATCGCCGAGGAAAACAGCTCCTGGTCCGATTTGGCGGAGGTGGCGGACTGGTGATTCGTCTCGGGATGTCGGGGCGATTGGATCTCTCCGTTGGACGAACACGCTCGGTCCCACCCCACCGCCACGTGGTCTGGGCCTTCGAGGGGGTGGCCGGCGACACGGTTCGGGTCGCGTTCGTCGACCCTCGGCGATTCGGCGGCGTCCACCTGGTTCGAGATGAACGAGACCTGCAGAACCGGCTCCTGGCCAACCTCGGCCCCGAAGCGACGGAAATCGATGGCCAGGCGCTCCACACCCAGCTCGGCCGAACCCGTCGAGCGGTGAAAGTCGCGCTGCTTGATCAGGCCGTGCTGGCGGGAGTTGGCAACATCTACGCCGACGAAGCCCTGTTTCGAGCCCGGATCCACCCCGAGACTCCCGGTTCGGATCTTGATCGCCAAGCCTCCGACCGACTTGCTCGAGCAATCCGGACAATCTTGTCCGCAGCAATCGATGCTGGTGGTTCGACGATTCGCGATCACCGATTGCCCGAGGGGGTGGAGGGTGACTATCGATCGTCTCATCAGGTCTATGGTCGGTCAGGACAGCCGTGCAGTGCCTGTGACGGCTCGCTTCAGGAGATTCGACTCGCGGCTCGTTCCACCACCTTCTGCCCCTCCTGCCAGGCTTCAGGCTCCTTCTGAGCAACGGTGCTTCCACAGTGCCTCTTGGGTGATCAGGATTCAACGATTGATTGCTGTCCACAATGGGCACACAGGGTGATCGGGCAACCGAAAGGCCCTTCCTAGGGAAGAAAGAGGTTCTTTATTCTTCTTCTTAGTATTAGAGGCGCCGGTCTGTGGATATCCAAAGGTATGGCAACTTAAGTGTTTGTAATCAATAGGCTTGGGTCACACCTCTTGGGTGGGTCTCCTGTCAATTGATTGTCGCGCCAGTCCGTTGAACTTCGCGGGCGCGATCGCCAACTCGTCTGTTGGTTCGATTCCGATGTTCTCCCCAGAGAAAGCGCCGCGGGGCACTCGTGAAGCGTCGGGTGGGCCAGCGCTTTTTCCACATGCTTTGTGGATAGATCTGGCTTTGGAGAGGCCATGACTCCGTGGCGTTCGGTCCTTAACGAAAACCATCCCCAGCTTGAAAGAGGATGGCTTTCATTTGGATGTCAGGGGGGTCGTTCCGACGAAGCGACGCCAAAGATCAGCCCTGGCGTTCCAGGACCGCACTCTCGAGGCGATCGATGTCGTCGCTGAATGAGGAATCCTCATCCCGGCGTCGATTGATCGCTCGAATGGCGTGCATGACGGTGGTGTGGTCACGTCCACCGAAGTACCCACCGATCTCTTCAAGGCTGAATCTGGTGTGTCGCCGTGCGAGCCACATGCAGATCTGTCGGGGGACGGTGATCGACTTGTGACGCCGCTTGCTCAGCAGATCAGTGAGCTTCACGTCGTAATACCGGGTCACCGACTCGATGATGGCCTGGATCGAAGGCGCGGCGGAGTCTCCACCCGAATTACGGGCGGGATCGTCCGCGAGGGCTCTTTTGGCCAGTTCGAGCGAGATGGGCTCGTTCTCGGCAAGGGCGAAGCCTCGAATCTTGGTCAAGGCCCCTTCGAGCTCGCGAATATTGCTGTCGAGACGGGCTGCGATGTACGCCGGGACGTCATCGGGCAGCTGGAGGTCATGAAGAGAGGCCTTCGCCTTGATGATCGCAACCCTGGTTTCGTAACACGGCCGCTCGATCCTGGCCACCAGGCCACAATTGAATCGGCTGACCAGGCGTTCTTCAAGATCCGGGATCTCTGAAGGCGCCGCGTCCGAACTGAGGACGATCTGGCGACCCGACTGGTAGAGGGCGTTGAAGGTGTGGAAGAACTCTTCCTGCGACTGGTCATGCTTGGACAGGAAATGGATGTCGTCGATCACCAGGACGTCAGCCGTCCGGAAGTGATGACGGAAGTCCTGCATCCGTCCCGCTTTGACGCATTCGTGAAAGAGATCCATGAAGGTCGAGCAGGAGATGAAACAGATCGATGCATCCGGGCGGTCACGTAGAATTCGCTGACAGATCGCCTGCAGGAGGTGGGTTTTCCCCAGACCGACCCCACCATGGATGAAGTAGGGGTTGTAGGCCCGTCCCGGCTTTTCAGCCACCGCATTCGCAGCCATCAGGGCGAGTCGATTGCCCGGGCCGACGATGAAGTTGTCAAAGACGTAATCAGGACTGAGGACCATCTGCTCGGCTGCGAGATCGATGCCATCCTGATCCGAATCGGACTTCCCGCTGGAATATCGGTTCGTGGGATTCACCGCTTCGGTGACGCCGTCTTCGCATTCTTCCGGCGATACGAAACGCACCGCGACCAGCAGCCCGGTGACCGATTGGGCCGCTTCGGTGAAGGGTTCCACGCAACATCGCTGGAGGTATCGCAATTGAACCGGCTCGCGAACACAGAGCTTCATCACACCGTTTGAGAGGTCCACCGGTTCGATGTCATCGAACCACGCCCGACACATGTCCAGATGATTCGCACGCAGATACGCGATCAGGGAGCGGCGAATTTCTGGATCAGGTCGTGTCATGTAGACGGTCTCCGCGCTGAATGGGCGCTGCTGTTGGTTCTCAAATTCCCCGAAAGGACTAGAGATCAATCCAGAACGCCAGACTCTGACTTGCCCGATTCTCGATGCCCACCGAGGGTCGGAGGATCGAATCTAATTCCGCCGACCACGGTCGTCAACCGGTTCCATCACTGGATGATGAACTTTGCGAATCCGGATCAGAAGGGGCATCTTCCTCGTTGACAACGGTCTTGACTGGTGTAGCGACCGCGTCCTGCTGGGCTT
>CAJWFU010000009.1:0-17410 GCA_913031315.1 uncultured Phycisphaerae bacterium
TGATCGTCTCGCTGGTGGGTCGGACCACGAGGGGCTCTTCGAGCTCGCCCGCGGGCACGAGGCCACCGTCCGGTCCCGCCTCGAGCCGGTGGTGCGTGACCACCGCGCATTCCTTGGCGAAGCCGTCGACGTGCTCGGCCTCCTTCTCGAGGAAGGAGAGCGGGATGAAGAGCGGGAAGTAGGCGTTCTTGTGCCCGGTGGCCTTGAACATGCCGTCGAGGCCGCGCTGCACGTTCTCCCAGATCGCATAGCCCCAGGGCTTGATCACCATGCAGCCGCGGACCGGGCTGGTCTCGGCGAGATCCGCGGACTTCACGACCTGCTGGTACCACTCGGAGTAGTTCTCCTCGCGGGTGGGGGTGATGGCGGTCTTGGGCTTGCCGCCCTGTTGCTTCTGACCCTGTTGCTTCTGGCCCTGTTGCTTCTGCTTCTGCTGGCTCATGGGATCACTCGGTGGTGCGGACGGCGAATGGTTCGCCGGAATCGAGCAGGGTACCGACTCGACGGGGCGAGCTGGCGATCCATGGCGGGGCGGTGATTTCTGAGAATCCACCCGGCAAGCCTCGATTGCTTCCCCGCTCTGCGTAGGCCCAGTGGCATTATTTTCATGACGACCCGGGGACCCACCGATGAGACGATCGAGCATCTTCACCGCCATCCAGACCCGACCGCGACGACTGGGCGTCATCGCGCCCCGGGTTCTGGCCTTCTGTACCGCGGGGAGCATGCTCCCCGCGAGCCTCGCGGACGTGATTCAGGTCCCCGAGGACCAGCCGACCATCCAGGCTGGGATCGACGTCGCCAGCGACGGCGACGTGGTCCTGATCGCGGCCGGCACCTACCAGCCCGATGCCACCATCGACACGCTGGGCAAGGCGATCACGGTCCAGGGGGCGGTGGATGCGAGTGGTCTTCCGGCCACCATCGTCGATGGACAGGGAGAACGGCGGGTCCTTCAAGTCGTGAACGAGGAGGGCGCCGCCACCATCTTCGAGAATCTCCTGGTCACCCGGGGGCAGGCGTCGTCCGGGGGCGGGATGTTCATCGAGGACAGCGGTCCGACCCTGGCCAACTGCAGGTTCGAGAACAACGTGGCCTCCGCTTCGAACAACAGCCTGGGTGGTGGGATCTACGTCAGTAACGGTGATCCGACCTTGAACGACTGCGTGTTCAAGGGAAACGTGTCCAATGCCGACGGTGGTTCCACCGCCACGGCTCTGGGTGGCGGATTTCACAGTGCCCTCGGCAGCAGTCCGACCCTGAATGGCTGCGTGTTCGAGGACAACTCGGTGCTCAGCACGCGAGAAAGCAGAGGAGGCGGTCTCAGCGCATCAGGGGGCGAATTATCGTTGGCCGACTGCGTCTTCAAAGGAAACAGATCGACGCTTCGGAAGGATGCCGTGGCATCCGGCAATTCCTATGGCGGCGGCCTGTATCAGAGCGGAAGCGACACGACCATCAACGGCTGTCTGTTCGAGGAGAACCTCGTTTCAGGAGGTGGAGCATCCCATGGTGGTGGCTTGTATGCCGGAGGCGACGACCTGATCCTGATCGACACCACCTTCAGAGCCAACACGTCGATCATGGTCGATCAGACATCGATCACGTACATCCCGTCTGCTGGAGGTGGTTTGTATTTCTCGGGATTCGACGACTACCTCGGTATCGAAGGCTGCGTGTTCGAGGAGAACGTCGCGGACACCGGGGCTGGTCTGTACACCCGCGTTGAAAGCACCGTCGTGATGGCGACTGTCTTTCAAGGCAATCGTGCCTCGGACAGCGGTGGAGCCATCAGAACCGCAAAGGACATCACCCTGATCGACACCATCCTCTGCGGGAATGTTCCGAACCAGATTTCGAGCACCTTCGTCGATGGTGGAGGCAATTGCGTGCGGAACGTCTGCATCGATGGCGATGATCCTTCGGATTGCGGGGATGTCGGGACCGATCTCGAGCTTTCGGTACCCGGCGAATACCCCAACCTCGCCCTGGCGATCGATGCCGCCGCCCCGGGTGCGGTGATCGAGGTGGCGGCCGGCACCCATCCCTCCGAAGCGCCCCTGGACACCCTGGGCAAGGCGCTCACGATCCGGGGCGAAGTGAATGCAAGCGGTCGAACCGCCACCATCATCGATGGACAGCAGACTGGCACGGTGTTCTTCGTCACGGGTTCCGACCTCGATGAGATCGTCTTCGAGAACCTTCTGATCACTGGAGGACAGGCGAGAAATGGAGGCGGGATCAACGCCTATTCGGGTCGGGTATCCCTGGTCAACTGCGGGTTGAACGGCAATTCGGCCATTCTGTCCGGTGGCGGCCTTCGAGTCGGGAGTGCGAGCGTGAGCCTGACCAGCTGCAGCTTGTCGGAGAACACCGCGAGTGACATCGACAGCCGCGGTGGGGGCGGCGGTGGCGTGCACTGCATCTTCGGCACCGTGTACATGGTCGATACCAGCCTGTGTGGGAACCTCCCGGACCAGTTTCGCGGCGAGTTCATCGATGGTGGCGAAAACTGCCTCGCCGTCTCGTGTACCGATGCCGATGGCGACGGTGTCCCCGACAACTGCGTGGACGACGGCCCGGACATCCTGCAGGTCCCTTCCGAATATTCGACCATCTCCGCGGCGGTGGCGGCCGCGGGGATCGGGGACATCGTCGAGATCGGGGCGGGTGTCCATCAGCTCCAGGAACGCATCGGACTCGGTGGACAACGGATCACGATTCGTGGAATCCCGGGCAAGGATGGACGGCCCGCGACGACGATCGACGGCACGGACCTCGATTTTTCACTCTTCATCTCGAGCGGTGATGGTGACACGGTCATCGAGAATCTCCGATTCATCGGAAGTGGAGGACGTCTGCTCGCGGGAAGCCCCACCCTGATCAACTGTGTCTTCGATGGCATCGAGTCGAACAGAGCCGCGCTCTACTGCGAGTACGCCAGCCCTACCCTTCGGAACTGCGTCTTCGAGAACAATCGCGGCACTGGCTATGGCGGAGGCATGACCTGCAGGCGACCCAACAGACCGACGCTGGTCGACTGCGTATTCCGGAACAATGTCTCGCAGAGAGGTGGCGGCCTGTACTGTTGGTTCGGCGCCTCCCCGGTGCTCAGCGGCTGTGTCTTCGAAGGGAATTCGGCGACCACAGGCAATGGTTCATACGGAGGCCAGGGAGGCGGGATGTACTGCGACGGCGGGAGCCCCGTGCTGACCGATTGCCGTTTCCAGGACAACACCACCATCGGTAGCATCGTCAACGGTTCCGACAATGAGGGTGGCGGACTTTACTTCAAGGATGCCAGCCCCAGTCTGATCGGATGCACGTTCTTCCGGAACAGCAGCGGCATGGGAGGCGGCGTGAGCTTCGTCCGCTGCGATTCGCTTCTCGCCAGTTGCGTGTTCGAATCCAACCGCGCCGAATACAATTATGAGGGTGATGGCAGTGGCGGCGGTATTCAAGCCAGTGAGTACGAAAGCACCCTGACGCTTTCCGATTGCGTCTTCGTCGGCAACACCGCGCGGTTCGGGGCCGGTCTCAGGAATGAAGGTCCCAGGCTTTCGATTCAAGGTTGCGTCTTCCAATCGAACATCGCCGAACTGAGCAGCGGCGGGATGGCCTCCTGCTGCTCCCAGGTCGACGGCGTGAAGATGACCGAGACCATCTTCTGCGGCAATCAACCGAACCAGATCTCGAGCTACTTCTTCGTCGATGATGGCGACAACTGCTTCCGGAACCTCTGCATCGACCACGATGGTGACGGCGTTGCGGACTGCGGTGACGTCGAGACGGATCTCGAGCTTTCGGTGCCCGATGAATACCCGACGATCGCCCACGCCCTCGATGCGGCGGCACCGGGGGCGGTGATCGACGTGGCGGCGGGTACCTATCGCCCCGAGGCCACCCTCGCGACCCTCGGGAAGACTCTCTTGATCCGGGGTTCGACCGACGAACATGGCGACCCCACGACCATCATCGATGGCCAGGGTGAACACACCGTCTTCTACGTCGAAGGTCCCGAGGGCATCACGACCAGTTTCGAGAACCTCGTCATCACCGGGGGGTCGGGGTTTTACGGCGGTGGCATGTCGGATTTCTCCCCGGGAGCGCTCTCGGTGGTGAATTCCGTGTTCAGCGGGAACGAGGGGAGCGTGGGGGGTGGCTTGTATGCCATCACCAATACATTCAGTCAAGGGAACGGTCCGAAGACCCTGATCGATTGCGTATTCGAGGGCAATTGGTCCGCGTCCTCCGGTGGTGGGGTGTACGGGCATGGTCTGATCATCATCGACTCCGTGATCACCGGGAATACGGCTGCCAGCAGCTTGGGCTTGAGAGGAGGAGGCCTCTACATTCAGGACTCGACCCTGACTGGAACGGTGGTCTGTGGCAACACCCCGGATCAGATCCAAGGGTTCACCAACACGACGGACACCAGCTGCATCTCGGAGATCTGCATCGACTGCGAGGCATGTGGCGGCGACTTCAACGGCGACTTCGAGGTGGATGGGGCTGACCTGTCGATCCTGATGGTGGCGTGGGGAGAGTGCGAACGGTGTTCGGCCGATCTCAATGGCAACGGCACCGTCGACATCGAGGACCTTGGCCTGTTGATGGCGGCCTGGGGCCGGTGTGGGGATTGAGGGCATCGGGCTCCGACCCGCGCTCCCAACCGAGTCGCCGGCATCTCATGCGGATTCTCCGCGGGGATGCCGGCGGCTCGATTCCCTTCCCAACTAGAATCCACGGGTCGTGTGCATGCCTCTCCGAATCGGTGTCGTCCACCGATGGAATGGCATCCTCGAAACGAGGACCCCCGTGGCCGCCATCAACGCCGTTCGCGTCATCGCCGAGGACATCAAGCTCGCCCACAGCGTGTTCGCCCTGCCCTTCGCGGTGCTCGCGGCGACCATGGCGGCATTCCATGCCGGAGATGGTCGGATCGACTGGGCGACGTTCGTACTGCCCCTGGGGCTGGTGGTGATCGCGATGATCTTCGCCCGGACCGCGGCGATGCTCGCCAATCGGATCCTTGATCACCGGATCGACGCGGGGAACCCCCGCACCAGCGGACGGGCGATTCCCTCGGGCCGCCTCGACCTGCGGACCGCGATCATCGCCTTCACGATCGCCTGCCTCGGGTTCCTGGTGATCTGCGGGCTCTTCGGGATCCTTCGCGACAACTGGTGGCCGCTGATCCTCGGCGTGCCGGTCCTCGCCTGGATCACCGCGTACGGCCTTTTCAAGCGGTTCACCTGGTTCTGTCACCTCTGGCTCGGGGCGAGTCTCGCCCTGAGTCCGGTCGCGGCCGCGATCGCGATCGACCCGTCCTCGCTCGCCGGACCGTCGATCTGGCTGTTGGCGGGGATGGTCCTGTGCTGGGTCGCCGGCTTCGACGTGATCTACGCCCTCCAGGACGTCGAGATCGATCGCCGCGACGGGCTGAACTCCATTCCGGCCCGATTCGGTTTCGATGGGGCGCTCTGGATCAGTCGATTTCTGCATCTGACCGCCGTGGGATGCCTCCTGGGTGCATCACGCACCGAACCGGGGTTCGGTGGTCTATTCCTGGCGTCGGTGATCCTGGTTGGAATCCTGCTCCTGATCGAGCATGCGACGGTTCGTCGATGGGGAACCACGCGGATGGCGCTGACGTTCGTGACGTTGAACGGATTGGTCTCGATCATCGTCGGAATCGCCGGGGTGGTCGATCTCGCCGGAGGCGTTGGTTGATGTCGCCGGCACTTCCGGCAGCACGACCCATCGACCCGGGGCTGCCGTTGGGTGAAGAGCTTCGACGGGTTCTTCGGGACGAACTCCGACTGGTCATCGATGCCTGCGTGACCTATCCCTCGTGGCAGCTGCGAGAACGAGGGGTGGCCGTTCGCCGGGGTCAGGAGTCGTTGAAGCGGATGGGATCGGTGCTGGAACTGGTTCGCGGTGGTCTTGACGAAAAAGTCCATGAAGTCATTCGAGCCGAAGCCCGGGATCTCGAGGGCCGCCTGGACCCGCTTCGAAATCGCGACGTGGTACGGGCCCTGATGCTTCGATTGAAAGAGGAAGCATCGGGAAAGCGCCAGCGAGAAGAGATTCGTCTCGCCAACGTGATTCTCGGCGCCAGTCAGCCGGAGCTGGTGGTTCGTGACCACCGAGCGGAGGAAAGCCTGGTGTCCGTGATCGGTGAGGACGCCGAGGTTCTCCTGGATCGAATAGAGCGGGTCGACGTTTCCGACCTCGATCGAGCGTTGGTGCTGGATCGTTTTCAGGGACTCTGGCGACGGGCACGGAATAGATTTCAAGTGGCGTTCGACGCCCCGGACACTGATTGGCTGCACGAGACTCGAAGCAGAGTGGTGCGTCTTCAGTTGGGGATTCAACCACTGGTCACCATTCGGCCCGGCCCGTTGCAGAAGTCGGTGAAGAATCTGAAGCGGGTCGCGGATCCTCTGGGTGAGGATCATGATCTGGCGATGCTTGGTGGTCTGATCGCGACCCACGTCACCGGGCCTGGCGATGATCGAACGATCTCGATGATCGGCAACGAGGTCGGCCGACGACGAAAGCGTCTTCAGAAAAAGGCCTCACGGCGGGGGACCATGGCTCTCCGCGGGCGTCCTCGCGATGCCCGGAACCGTCTTGAGCACTGGTGGGAACGAACGTGACCGGATGAGCCGGATCGAATTCAGGTCGCAAAGAGCTGATCAGGATTCTTGAAGGCCTTGAACTCGAGGGCGTTCCCGCTGGGGTCGAGCATGAACATGGTCGCCTGTTCGCCGGGGAGTCCCTCGAACCGCAGGTAGGGTTCGATCACGAAATCGATTCCGGCCGCTTGAAGACGCTCCGAAAGTTCGTGCCAGACCTTCCATCCGAGGACCGCACCGAAATGCGGAACCGGGACATCGTGGCCATCGACGGGATTGGATTCCTGTTCCTTGGAAGGATGAGCGCCGTCGATCAGATGAGCGACGAGTTGGTGTCCGAAGAAGTCGTAATCGATCCATCGGTCACTTGAACGTCCCTCGGCGCACCCGAGCAGTTCGCCGTAGAAGCGACGGCTCGCGGCAAGGTCGGTGACCGGAAAGGCGAGGTGGAAGGGAGGAAGAACGCCGCTCAAGAGACGACCTCTTCGGCCGGAGCATCGACCCGCGGGAAGAGCGCGACTTTTTGAACGGTGGAACCGGCAAGCCGATCGCTCCAGGTCACCTGGTCGTCGAGTCCGCCATTGGTGACGTCGAGTTCGATCGCCAGAGCATCGCGGAGTTGCTGCATGCGTTCGGGGAGGATCGGAGTGAGGAGCATCGAGGCGATGCGAACCGCTTCGACGCAGCGGGCGAGGATGGCACGGAGTTCCTCGCGTCGCGTCTCGTCCTTGGCGACCTTGAACGGTGCGGTCGCGTTGATGAAGGCATCGACCGTTCTCAGGAGTCCGATGCCCGCTTCACAGGCGTCGGCGAGCGCGAAGTTTTCCATGGCGGTTCGCCAGGCTTCGACCGCCTTGTTCGACGCCGCGGGAAGATCCCAACCGGGAAATTCGAAGCCGGAGTCCGCCGGGACCACGCCGTCGAAATACTTTCCGATCATCGCCGTCGTCCGACTCGCACAGTTGCCCACGGTGTTCACCAGATCACTGGTGTAGGTCTCGTGGAATCCCGTCGCCTGGAAGTCGGCGTCGGTGGCGCCCAGTGGTCCCTGCACCACCATGTACCAGCGCCAGGCGTCGAGTCCGTAGGTCTCCATGTATCGCTCGATCGTCGGGAGATCGATGAAGTTTCCGAGGGACTTGGACATCTTCTGTCCTTCGCTGATCCAGAACGAGTGGGCGTAGATGCAGCGGGGAATCGGAAGTTCGAGGGCCATCAGGACCGCGGGCCAGATCACCGCGTGGAACCAGAGGATCTCCTTGCCGATCACGTGGAGATCTGCGGGCCAGTACCGCCGCTGGTCATTGGTCTCGGAGTCATCCTCGGCGAGTCCGAGTCCGGTCGCGTAATTGAGGAGTGCATCGATCCAGACGTAGATCACGTGTTCTTCGTCGCCGGGGAAGGGAATCCCCCATTCGAAATTGGTTCTGGTGATCGGGACGTCCTGCAGACCTTCGCGAAGTCGTCCGAGCACTTCGTTTCGTCTGGCATCCGGACGAACGAACCCCGGATTCTCCGTGAAGAGCGCCTCGAGTCTGTCTTGAAAGGCGCTGAGACGGAAGTAGTAGTTCTTCTCGGTGGCCTTCACGAGGGGGCGGCCGGAGATGGGGGACTTGAAGTCGGTCTCTCTCGCCCGATTCTCGGTGACGTATTCCTCCTGGCCTTCGTCGTACCAGCCCTCGAACTCTCCGGCGTAGATCGCATCCGCGGCCAGCAGTCGCCTGACCATTTCCTGAACCTGCCTGACGTGCCTTGGCTGGGTGGTTCGGATGAAGTCGTCGTTGGTCAGTCCGAAAACCTCGAGTACTCGCTGGAACTCCGCGGCGTTTTCATCGGCCAGGGCCTGGGGGCTGATACCCCGCTCCCGGGCTGATTTCTCGACCTTGACACCGTGTTCGTCGGTCCCGGTGAGAAAGAAGACGTCGCGTCCTTCGAACCGCATGGCGCGGGCCCAGACGTCACACAAGGTGGTGGTGTACGCGTGACCGATGTGGGGTCGGTCGTTCACGTAGTAGATCGGAGTGGTGATATAGGCGGTCTTTCGGGCGGTCATGGCGTGGATTGTAGTGGTGGATGACCCCGGGCTGATCTCGATCCTCAAGGGGTCGAGCCGCGTAGCATGAGGGTGCGATGTCGAATGACGTTTCATCCTCGTCTCCGCCCGCCCGGCGGGGGACGGACCGGATCTCGCTTCCGGCGGTCCTTGGCACCCTCTTCCTGATGGCGGCGGCGGTGGCCTTCGGCATTCTCGGGCCCCGAATGGGACAGCGAGGAGTTCGGATCTCCGGAACTCCTCTCGCGGACCTTCAACACAAGGTTTTGCTGGAATTCCGGGCTTCGCTGGACGGATTCGGCGACGCCGAAGGTTCAGAGCGTGAGGGGGTGGAATCCGCCCCGGATCTCAGCAGCCTTGAAATCATCTTCGAGGGGAAGGAGAACCTCGAGCTGCTGGGGACCCGGGTCACGGTGTTCCGGTATCGAGATGAAGGCTCCGGTTCGAGCCGTCCGCTTCAGATCTTTCAGGTGTCGGAACCCCGAGCTTTCGTTCGTTCGGATGCCCTGGGACGGCAGCTTCCACTGCTCTCCGGGGTCCGAATCGAGGAAACCGTCGATATCGGGCTTCCCGGCTTCCTCGCGGGGTTGGTGATCCTCGGTTTCGAGGATCACGCGTCGATCGTGGTCACCCTGGGGCTCGACCGAGCCCTTGATGTGGCCAATCTGATCGATCCTCCGGTGGAATCCGATTCCGAGGACGTTTCCGAGATGCTGGTGACTATCCTCGGAGACCCCGCCCGACCGATGAAGGTCGGCTGACCCTTTCCTTGGTCTTGGTCCCGGACCAAGTCCACCGCTCACTCGTACGAGTTGACCCATGACCATCATTCATCGGTTCGGACCTCTTTCCGTCGCAGCCATTCTCGGGACCCTGATCCTGTCGTCTCCGGTCTTCGCCCAGAGACGGATTGAAGGCAATCGGGTCGGTGGTGGATCACGCCTGTTTCAGAACCCGGCCGGGCAGGCTCTTGGAAACGGCTCGGTCAATACGCCCAACGGCATTCTGGGGAACGACGTACTGGGGCAGGGTGACGCGCTCGATGGCAGTCTCGAGGTGGGAAGCGGAGGACGAAACTATCGATCCCGACGGATGAACGCGTACACGTACGAGAACCTGCAGGCCAGAAACCTCGTGGTCACCAACAACGTGGCGGGTGGCCGAGGATTTCGGGGAGATGTCGGGTACTACGCACCTCGCGATTTTCGAGGGGATACCGGCGGGGATGCAACCTATGGATTCACCCGCGATTCGGCTCTGAGCAGTCTCGACTTCGTCAACAGTGGACGATCGAGGGACGCCTTCGACATTGCTCAGGGCATGGGAGTCTTCCAGTATCGCCGGGACTTCACATCGCTTCCCCAGATTGGTTCGGTCTCGGCCGCCCGAAAAATCGATGATGCCGAGATTCGCCTCGATCGAGTCAACCCTGCCCTCGGGTCCACCAACCTCCTGGCGACAGCAGTTTCGCCGTCCGACATCGGAATCATTCGAGCTTCCGAAGACCAGATCCTCACGGCCAGCAGTTCGACCGTTCGAGGGGTCCAGTATCGCGATCGTCAGAATCAGGATCCCCTGGGGATCTATGACCAGGCACTCATGAACGGTGCTGAAATCACTTCGGGAGACGAGGTCGCGAGTGAGTATCGCCCTCGGGAATTCGAGTTCACGCCCCGAGAGAAGCAGGTGGGGCGGATTGATGACCGATTGACGGGAAGCCAGGCCTACGACGAGATCCTCGACCGGGTCTACAAGAGTTATGAAGATCGCGATGACGTTCAGATCGATGCCACGACGCTTCAGCGGCTTCGCCGGGACATCGATCAGATCGATGCGAGCATCATGGCCACTCGGATCGGGGACCCGCTGGCGGAAAGACAGACCAATACTTCCGAACGACGTGAGGGACTGCCGGGAATCAGTCGTCTTGATCAGGACCTGTTCGACGGTGACGACGGAATGACGGATTCGATCGGTGAGGAACAGTCGACTACCGCGGATGGCGATGAGACCACGGAGAAGGCGGCCGGCGATGCCGAAGAGGATGGCGAGCGCAAGCCTCGGACGGTCCAGCAACTGATCGACGCGCTTGCGCACCGTTCGGAACTTGGAACCGTGGTCGACCCGCGAATGCGAGCAAGAGTCGCTCAGGTCGCGGGACAGGCCGAAGCCGCCATGGCCAAGGGTGATTATTTCAATGCAGAAGGCCGGTTTGACCTGGCCTTGAGACTGAGCCCCGGAAATCCGATTCTCGAGGCGGGTCGGGCCAATGCACAGATCGGAGCCGGGCTCTATCGATCGGCGGCGATCACGCTGGGCAGCCTCTACCGCAAGCAGAAGGAAATGATGGATGTCAGCTGGGCGGAGTCCGTACGTCCGAGCCGGACTCGCCTGTTGCTGGCGGTGCAGGATCTCGACAAGATGATCAAGGAGGATTCGGATTCCACCGGACTCGGCTTGCTTGTCGCCTACATCGGGCGACAGCTCGGTGATCGGGACCTGATCGCTCGTGGACTCGATGTGATCGAAGATCCAAGGCTTGAATCGATGGTTCCGCAACTCCGTGAGGTCTGGCTCGATGAACGCCCTTTCCGGCTGGAGAACCCGGACGGCTGATCTGGATCCGGACCGGTAATGCGACCCGCCATTTCTCTGGAATGGCGGTAGTCGTCGGAAGGCTCGGCTTTGGTGGATTTTCTCTGCGTCTCTCGTCGATGCAAGAGATATGAGCATGTTCGGCGTCCCCCCTGAAATCTCGGCCCTGCAGGCCGTACAGGCCCAACGCGAAGCCGCCAAGGCTCGCGATCAAGCCCGCGCCTCGCTGGAGAAGAAGCGGTCCGTCCGTGAGGAAGAAGCACGGTTCCGGGTGGATGACACGGCCGAGATCAGCGAGCCCCGTCAGCTGGACGAGGAAGCGAATACCGACGACGAGCGATCTCGTCATCGTCGAGACGAGGATCAGCAGCAGGCGGCGGTGGAGCGGCGTCTGGACGATGAATCGAGGGGCGAGAAGGGCCGCATCGACCTCACCGCCTGATCCGGCGGTCAGACTGAACGAAGCTGTCGAGAGGTACGAACCCCGAGCGCGCGATGAATCTGCAGCGTCGCATTCGACTTGTTCAGGGTGTAGAAGTGCAATCCGTCGACGGCATGATCGAGGAGATCACGGCACTGTTCCGTGGCCCAATGCACGCCGATCTGAGCAACCGCATCATCATCATCCTCCTCAGCCCGACTGACCGCTCGAAGCAGGGAGGCCGGAAACACCGCGCCGGCCGCGAGTTGAGCCATCCGCTTGACACCGGATCGTGAAGCGATCGGCATGATGCCCGCGATGATCGGAACCCTGATTCCCGAGAGCTGACACCGATCTCTCCAGTCATGGAAAGCATGATTATCGAAGAACAGCTGGGTGCAGATCCAGTCGGCTCCGGCATCGACCTTGGCTGCCAGGTGTTCCATCGCCAGTAGCGTGTCGGGCGTGTCGGGATGACCTTCGGGAAATCCGGCGACTCCGATGGAGAGTTCCCAACGGTTTCGATCCGCGAAGTTGCGGAGATGGTTCACCAGATCTGCGGCATGGGTGAATTCGCCGATTGGAGCGGGGGAGCCGTCGATGGGAGGGTCGCCGCGGAGGGCGAGGATCGATCGAACTCCAGCTTCGACGTACCGCTCGAGAATCCGGTCGATATCGACCTTGGACTGCCCGACGCAGGTCAGATGTGGAACGGGATCGAGGGGGGTTTCGTGGGCCAGGCGCTCCACGAGCTCGTGAGTCCGCTCCTGGGTCGTGCCACCGGCTCCATAGGTCACGGAAACGAAGGAAGGATCGAGGGGGAAGAGTTCGTCGATCCGCTGATCGAGGAGACCCCAACCCCTGGGTGTCTTCGGGGGGAAGAACTCGAAGGAGACACTGGGTGGTCCTGCGAAGGGAAAGTCACTCATGGTGTCGCATGGTAGCGGCGATGAGGGTTGGTTCCAGATTTGGCCGGTGATGGAACGATGGCTGCTGGGGGGTAGACTTCGCCTCATGTCTCTTCGACAGCAGATTCCCGGTCCGACCGTCAAACGGCTCACGCTCTATCTCCGTGAAGTCGATCGTCGGCAGGCGCAGGGCGAGACACGGATCAGTTCTCGAGAACTCGGACGAGTGCTCGGGCTCACCGACACGCAGATTCGGAAGGATCTTTCGTGGTTCGGGCAGTTCGGCCAGGCTGGTGTGGGTTACGTGCTCGAACCCCTGGCCTCACGACTCCGCGAGATTCTGGGCAAGGACCGCATCTGGAAGACGGCATTGGTCGGAGCCGGCCGACTGGGGCAGGCGATCATGTCCTACGGGCCTTTTGCTCGAGAGGGCTTTGAAATCGCCGGGGTCTTCGATGCCGACCCGGATCTGGTGGGCAAGGAGGTCGGCGGGCATCCCATTCGCAGCATGGATGAACTCGAGGCCATCGTGAAGGAGCGGGAGATCCTCCTCGGTATCGTGTCGGTTCCAAAGGAAGCGGCGCAGGATGCGGCCGATCAACTCATTGCGGCGGGCGTTCTCGGCCTCCTCAATTTCGCCCCGGTTCGACTCGAGGTCGGAGACCGGGCCAGTG
The DNA here is from genome assembly GCA_913031315.1 of uncultured Phycisphaerae bacterium. GTDB lineage: Bacteria > Planctomycetota > Phycisphaerae > Phycisphaerales > SM1A02. Next base: position 13,293 of record CAJWFU010000009.1, read on the forward strand.
TGGCCAGCGTGGACTTCTCCTCGCGGCTCGAACGACTTGCGTTCCAGGTGTCTTCGGGTCTGAAGGGATCGATCGATGGTGAAGATTGAGTGTGCAGGCATCATGTTCGGATTGGCCGCGATGGTCTTCGTCGGATGTTCTGCGAAGGTGGGACCGCAATCCGGTGCGGTCGAGCAGGCGGCTGAGATCTCTCGGCTTCGAGGAGAAGTCGCACGCCTGCAGATCGAACTCGAAGATGCTCAATCCGATCTTGGTGTGGCCGAACTGGCGGATCCTTCGTTCCAACGAAGTGATCTCCAGTGGTTGTCCATTCCCCGGACGCTTCTGACGGCCCGCGGCTCGGTGGTTCGTTCTGAAGGCAAGACCGGAACTCTCCGTTGGAGAATTCGAAGCCAGGATTCTCGCGCGAGGTTCGTACAGGTCACCGGGCCTGCGACCATTGACGTGGTCGCCATCGATGTTGATGGGGGTGCCGTTGATCTGGGCCACTGGTCCATCGATCGCGCAGAGTGGCGGAATGGTCTGCGAGAAGGTCTGATGGGGACGGCCTACGCTGTGGATCTCCCGCTTGAGGTGACGCTCCCTGAAGGGGCGCAAAATGTGCTCGCACGTCTCACGCTGGAAGACCCTCGATTGGAAAAGCCGCTTCGACTGGAGTCGGAAATCCCAGTCCTCGCCGCCAAAAGTGACAAGGAAGGCCGCCCTTGATTCCTCAGCGTTCTCGAAACCTCAAAGAGGTGTCTTCCGGCCTCACGTTGGCTGCCGCCCTGCTGATTCTTGTCCCGGGGGCAATCGTTCTTTCCGGTTGTCAGGACGTCCTCTTCAATTCCAAAGACCCTCGGACTCAGTTCGAAACTCACGATCGGCTGCGACAGCGTTACGTTCCGCTGGAGGAGAAGAGTGTCTTCGGGGAAAGCCAGCCTGCGTTGAGAGCCCGACTTTCGCCCAATAACTGAATCCACGATCACGTCCGAGAGTCCGAACCAGATACCAGCATCGCCTGGGAATTCGAACCAGTGTCCGGGAAGATTTCAAATACGGAACGGCTTGAACGGTGGATCTGGCGGTTACATGAGGTATATTCCGAGAACGGCCAACAGCCGTGCTAAACGGGCGAATCATGCAGATCTGGGATGAAACGGCGCCGATTCGGCCCGAAACATGCATGAGAAGCGATTGGATCGTCCGATGAAAAGCAAAGAGCCGGTGATGGCCCCATTTTCCTTGGGGCCCGAACGGGACGGGCTTCAGTCGACCAAGGCTGATTCAATGATCTGACAGGGGTACGACACACGTGACGAAGCAGGTCGAACACAACGGCGGACTCTCCCGCACCCAGATCGTCTGGCTTGCCTTTGCGGCCAGCATGACGATGTTCGGCAGCATCTTCGTCCTGACGGGACCTCCCGCGGGCCTTACCCCGGCCATGGTGGTCGCGGCCGCGAGTCCTGATCGCCCTGCAGGTGATCTCATCATCGAAGGTGAACGAGGCAATTGGATCAACATCGTGATCCATGACTCCGGCCTCCACTTCGACGACCACGTCGACATCGACCAGCGTCATCGAGCCGAGGGCCTCCGAGGCTCGGGCTACCACTTCGTCATCGGCAATGGCAACGGCCAATTGGCCGACGGAAGCCGAGTCGCGACCCTGCGCTGGCGTGACCAGCGGCCCGGTGCTCATATCGCCATCGGTCCTGGCCAGGTTCCGTCGGAGATCGACGCGCTCAACCGACAGTCAATCGGCATCGTCCTGGTCGGTGACGGTGACCATCGCGCACCGACCCGTCTGCAGATGCAGAGCCTTCGGCGCCTGATCGTCGAATTGCAACAGGACTTCGGCATCAGTGACGCCGGCGTCCTTCTTCACTCCGACGTGAGTGAGGTATCAAGCCCCGGACGCTTCTTCCCGTCCCACGAGCTTGAGAAGTACCTCGTTCGCGAGGGCTGAACACTTCACCTTGAAGTTGATCGTGGATCCGGCCCATGTCCGATCCCCTTGAATTATTCAACCATGCAGTGCTCGGCCGACTGGGTGTCGGCGCGGCCAGTGTGATCTACAAGGTGCGCGAACCGCGCGGCCGCAAGATCCATGCGTTGAAACATGTGGTCAAGCATGCCGAAAAGGACCAGCGGTTCTTCGATCAGGTGGAAGCCGAGCATCGAATTGGAACGCCTTTCCGCCATCCCAGCATTCGCCGAATCGAACGGCTGTTTCGAAAACGTCGCCGGTTTCGCGTTGCGGAAATGGGATTGCTGATGGAGCATGTGGAGGCGCCGGGTCTTGATGCGTTGCCCCCTCCCGAGCCGCTTGAGGCCGTGCGGATCTTCATTCGAATTGCAGACGGCCTGCAGGCCATGCATGATCGAGGCATCGTTCACGCGGATATGAAACCCACGAATGTTCTGGTGGGTCCGGGCCTGGTCAAGATCATCGATCTCGGGCAGGCCTGCGAGATTGGGACGCGGAAATCTAGAATCCAAGGCACCCCCGGCTACATCGCACCAGAGCAGGCGGATCGGCGACGGATCACGGAGCGGACCGATGTGTACAACTTCGGTGCCACGATGTACTGGACTCTGGCGCGCCGGGTCATTCCCACCGTGCTCCCGCCCGGAACTCAGAATGGACCCACGACCGGCCCATTGTCGATTGATCGGGTTCCGGCTCCAAAACCGCTCCGGGAACATGATGATCGCATTCCGGAATCGCTGGACGAACTGATTCAAGACTGCGTGCGGATCTCCCGGGGGGATCGACCGTCAAGTCTTCGACCCGTGGTTGATCGGTTGCACCGAATCGGTCGAGAACTCCATCCGGAGCCCTGACCGCTCGATAGGCTTCAGTCATGTCGACTCGAATTTCCACCGTCCTGTTCGATCTTGACGGAACCCTCGTTGATTCGGCGGTCGGTATCCATCAGGCGGCATTGATCGCCGCAGAAGCGTTGGGGGCGCCGACTCCAGATCTTGATTTCGTCCGTGATGCGATCGGCCGAGGTGTTGATCGTCTGATCCACCGGGTTGGAAGCGGCAGACAGGACGGCGAAATCGACGAAGTTCGCCACGCGAGGGGCTTGGCCGCGTTTCAAACCGCCTACGCGGAAAGCTGTCTGGATGGGACCAGTTTTCGGGAAGGCGTGCCTCAGGTGATGGCCACCCTCAAGGCCCAGGGGCGGCGATTGATCATCGCGACGAACAAGCCTCGGCTTCCGGCATCATTGGTGATGCAGCGTCTTGGTCTGGACCTGATGGTGGACGGTCTGGTCTGTCCGGAAGATGCCGGGGTGGTGAAACCGAACCCGATCTTCATCGATCACTGCCTGGGCTCGATTCCCCGGTCAGCATCCGTTCTGGTGGGTGATTCATCGATCGACGCTGCGACGGCCCGAGCAACAGATCTTCCTTTCATCGCCATCCGGGGTGGATACGACGAGGGTCGGGATATCGCTGATCTCATCCCGAGTCCGGACCGGGTGGTTGATTCCCCCCTCGACGTACCGGCGGCGATTCTGGCCATCGAGAGCGATGCGAACGTGGGCAAAAAAACAACCACCTCCGGCTGACCCAGAGGCGATTGAGAGGAGGAATCGTTCTAAAAAGCGGTTTCAGTGGCCGTTATGGCCATTGTGCCCGTTGGTCCCGTTGGTCCCGTTAGTCCCGTTGTAACCGTTGGTTCCGTTGGATCCATTGGCGGCAACGGTGGCCACCGGGATGGCCGAAAGGCGGACGGTGGGGGGCTTGGCTGGCTCTGCGTCGGGGTCGCCGGCGAAAACATCGAACGTAGTGTCATCGAGGAGTGTGTCGATGGCTTGGTGGACGCTGGCGATCCGTTGGTGGAGCACGCTGGAAGGGCCTTGACTGTCCTTGCCGCCGGTGAAGGGGCAGGGCTTCGGAGGTTCCGGGCGCTCGAAGACGACCCAGACGTCCCGAAGCCGGATCTCCTCAGGAGTCTTGGCAAGGGCGTACCCTCCACCAGGACCGGGAGACCCCGAGACGATTCCTGCCTGGCTGAGAGCCGACAGGAGCTTCGCCACGAATGGACGCTGGAGATCACGGGCGTCAGCAATGTCCGCTGCGGAAACCCGGCGGGTTCGAGGACCCTGCCAGATCTCAGC
>CAJWFU010000010.1:0-17403 GCA_913031315.1 uncultured Phycisphaerae bacterium
TGCCCCGTACCGTGGAGCCTCCGAATCCCTCGGCCGGACCGAAGAAGGTCAGTGACTCCGCGTCGTGACGACAGATCCCGTCGCCGTTGGTGCCGAACCAGAAGTCACCACTCCGGTCCTGGAAGATCTCGCGGACGAAGGCGCTGATCTGGGGCGGCTGAAGCCCCGGCGGCGAGGCACGCGATGAGCAGCCACGGCCACCGGATTCCCAGGCCACTCATGAGGAGAATCCGGAGTCCCCCTCGACGGTGGATGCGCTCGGCTGGAGGTCCTCCAGACCACGGAGCTCGCGGTTCTCGTCCGCATTCTGGATGTCCGTGATCAGTCCGGGGATGTCCAACTTCTGGAGTTTCTCGGGATTCCATTTCCGCTCCACGAGCTCGGCCTGGAGGGCTCGCAGCCGGGGGATCTCCGATCGGGCGGCCGCCCCGTAGTCCCGGAGGGTCCCGAGACAGCGTTCGATCCGGTTGCCCATGCCCCAGCGATCGGGATCGACCAGGGTCACGCACATCGGCAGACCCTCGGCGATGCCATGCTTCGCGAAGAGCTCGATTCCGGCGAGGCGGATCCCGTCGGCGAACATGATCCCACTCGGTGATGGTTCGACGATCGCCGCATGGATCGCGGGCAGGAGCGGTTCGAGGGTTTCGAACGGCAGATTCCGGTAGACGGTGTCGAAGGTCGCTCGAGCCCGGCCGTCCTGGTTCCGGAGCCCCTTGGCGACCGCGGATCGAAGGGCCTCGGGGTCGACTCCTTCGAGCGACCGCCCCAGCATGCCGTCGCGTCGATCGAACAGTGCGAAGCAGAGATAACGCTGCTGCATGCCACGTGGATCGGCCTGGTCTGGCGTCTCGGCGAGCATCTCGAGCAGGTCCGGGAGGGCGACCATCGCGGGGCGTCCGATCGCGGCCAGCGCTTCGGCGGCCTTGATCCGAAGCCAGAGATCCTCCGCGTCGAGGGTCGAGCGCAGATCGGGAACCAGGCCCGCGGCCCGTTCTTCGAGCATGATCGCCGCCTGGCAGGCGCCGAGTCTCGCGGCGAGGTCGGGTCGACGAAGCATCTTGCGAAGTGTTGGGATGATGTCCTTGTCTCGACGGGCGATCTCCATCGCGGCCCGCTCGCGGACCACGGGCGACCAGTTCTCGAGATTCCGAAGGAGCAGACGATCGGATCGATCGGCCCACGACTCCAGTCGGGTGCGGGATCCCCAGTCCCGGCCGTCGTCGACCAGTGATTCCGCGGTGCGTGGATCGACCTGCGGGGCGGTGCTCGAGGTCAGGCCGGTGAGGTGGATCCGTTTCGACGGCTGGGCGTAACCGAGCAGGAAGGCGCCGGTCGCATCCCAGCCCCGATAGCTGTCGGGCTTCGCCTGGGGCGGTCCCTGGTGCTGGAAGGTCCCGTCCCAGCCGCGAGCGAGGTCGTAGTACCAGCCGAACTCCTTCATCCAGGCACCGCTGGCCTGCGGTCCGGAAAGCGCGACTCCGGGCATCGCCCAGAGCATGTTGAAGTAGTTTCCGGTGTGACCGTTGTCCCGTTCGTTTCCGTGCGATGCGACGCTCATGCGGGAGAAGTACTCGGTCGCTTCGGCGTCGCCGAGCAGATTGAACATGACCGCCGCGACGCCGTTCTTGCCGTTGTCGTCGTGAGTCTCGATCCAGGGATCGTGATCCCCGTAGGGAACACTGCCCTTGCCGACGTAGAACCGCATCAGTCGCGCACTCTTCTCGATCGCCTCGTCGACCTCGGGATGATCGATGCCGGCTTCGCGGGCGAGGATCAGGGAGACGGTCAACGGCAGACCCGGCGCGTTCATCATGCCGTATCCCGCGAGGCGGCCGTTCCCCTGGACGAAGCGATGTCCCCAGGATCCGACCTCGCTCTGGCCGCGGGCGATCTCCAGGGTGATTCGTTCGAGCGACGGCAGGAATTCCTGATCGCCGGTGGCCAACGCGTATTCGGCGAGAAGAATGTTGATCGGCCCGTACCACCACGAGTGGAGTCCGCGACGCTCGAGGTCGGAGAAGGTGGAGAACGATTCGACCTGGGCCCGGACCAGCGGCAGATGTTCCGGGTCGCCGTTGGCCAGCAGGGCGAGCGCGTTGTAACACCGTTCAATGGGGGTGCCCTTCTCGGGATCCGCGGCCATCTTCGCGGCCAGGGCGTTCGCGCCGGCTTCGAGGATCCGGGTGGACTTCGGGCAGTCGAACGGAGCGGTGTCGGCGTATCGACCGAGTTTCGGGAGGGTGATGGTGACCCGCTTTCTGCGGCCCTCGCGCCAGCGGATCACGACCAGTCGTCCACTGCCGCCTTCGGCGAGGCTGATCGCCCGGCCGATCTCGGTTCGCGGATCGTTCTTGAAGAGCCGGCCTGCGATCCCGAGGATCACATCCCCCTCGCGAAGCACCTCATCCGCGGGCGAGCCCGCTTCCACGCTGGTGATCATCACCTGCCGAGCTTCGCTGGTCTCGAGCTTGTTGCTGTACATCCAGCCTCGAGCCCCGGTCGGGCCGAGGTTCCAATCATGGGTCGCACCTTCGGGGATCGGTTCGCCCTTGATGAAGTCGGGGTTGGCCACCTTCGACGGGGGGCCGGCGATCGCCGCGGAGGTCAGGAGCAGGCCGAAGAGACAGGTGATGATGCGGGTGAACATGGAGATCTCCAGCGGAACGGATGGGTCTTCCGAGGTCCCTTGAGGATACGGGTTCGCTTCGCTGATCGGGCCTCGTCGATCGCCGTCTGAATGCTGGTGAAGTCGCAGGAGCCGTCGGGGCAGACGGTGAGGATCTCGGCCTGAGCCGGGATGGTGGCCGTGATGCCCAGGATCAGGCACGAAGAAAGGGTCGCGCGCATCGGAGGCTTTCAAGACGGTTGGAGGCGGAAAGAAACGATTGTTTACACTGCCATCGTAGCAGTCCGGACCTCTATTCTGAAACCTCGTCTGCAGGTCGGCGGGTGCCCCCGTCGAAGTGTTCCGAAGGCGTCTGGTCACCGCCGCCCGCGCCCCTCGTCCGTCTCTCTGCTGGAAGGCACGCTTCATGCTTGATCGATTCACGATCCCGATTCTGCTCGGGCTTCTGATGCCCGGCCTCGTTTCCACGACCGCGACCGCCGAAGCACCGGTGAGGATCTTCCTCCTCGCAGGCCAGTCCAACATGGTGGGGGCGGGTCAGGTCCGAGCGAATCCCGATCGCAACGACGGGGCGGGTTCCTTGGAATGGATGGTCGACAGGTCACCGGGAAAGGCCGGTTTCGCCCACCTGCGGGATGAAGACGGCGAATGGGTGGAGCGCGACGACGTGAAGATCTGGTTTCTGGGGCGGAAGGGTGATCTTCGGCCGGGTTTCGGATCGAACGAAGGAACCATCGGCCCCGAGCTCGGCTTCGGCAGCGTGGTCGGCGATGCGTTCGACGAGCCTGTGCTGCTGGTGAAGATCGCCTGGGGCGGCAAGGCCATCGGCAAGGAGTTTCGACCGCCCAGTTCGGGAGGGGAGGTCGGGGCCGAGTACCGCATGCTGGTCGCGGAGACCAGGAAAGTCCTCGCGGATCCCGCGGCGATCTTTCCCGAGTTCAAGGGGCGGGAGTTCGAGTTGATGGGAATCGGCTGGCATCAGGGTTGGAACGATCGGGTCAATCAGGCGTTCAACGATGAGTACGAGGAGAATCTCGCGAACCTCATCCGCGATCTTCGCAAGGAACTCGGGACTCCAAATCTTCCCTTCGTCATCGCGGAAACCGGGATGAGCGGCCCCGATGAAAAGCATCCGCGGGCCCTCTCGCTGATGGCGGCCCAGGCCGCGGTGGCGAAACGGCCGGAATTCGCGGGAACGGTCGACTTCGTGGGGACGCGAGACTTCTACCGTTCGCCGGAGCGGTCGCCGTCCCGGCAGGGCTACCACTGGAATTCGAACGCCGAGACCTACTACCTGATCGGAGAGGGCATGGGCAGGGCGATGATCGAACTGGTCGGACGACGATGACCGATCGGGGGACCATGGTTGATGCATCCTCGGACGTGAATCGGCCCGCTCGGAAATCTCTCCGTCGAAGGATGTTGGAAGGAGCCGTCCTGCTGATCTCGGTGGGGTCGCTGCTCGTCTTTCTCCTCGGGCGACTGGGGCCGTCGGGGCTCGAAGCCCTCGCGAGCCCCTGGACGCTCCAGGTCTCGATCGTCATGTCGATGGGCATCGGCTCGCTGTTCCTGCTCGGTCGTCGCGCTCCGGCGGTGGCCATGCTGCCGGGACTGGCATGGGCGTGGTGGGTGGTGGTTCCGGTTCTCACGGCGTCGCCCGCGGCGAGCGATGGGCCGTTCCTCCGAATCGTCTCCTTCAACGTCGGCGTCACCAGTCCCCCTGATGCCGCGGCGATCGAATGGCTCGCCTCGTCTCGCGCCGATCTCATCGGACTCCTCGAATGCACCCCGGAATGGGTGGACGCGGTGGCGGGAATCGAGCGTGAAGACGGTCGACGATGGTCGACGATCATCTCCCGGCCGCGGTCGAGCGACGTCGGTGGCATCGCCTTGCTCGGTCTCGACCCATTGCGGGACGGCTGGATCGGGACGCCGGTCGACGGTGGACTGCCACAGCTCGAGGCGACCGCGACCACCGCCCTGGGATCGCTTCGCGTCTTGCTCGTCCATCCCATTCCTCCCCTCGGTTTCCGGAGGACCGAGGTACGCAACGCGACCTTCGAGTGGATGACGGATCGGTGTGAAGCCTCGCCGGTCCCCGCGCTGGTGGTCGGCGACTTGAACGAGACGCCCTTCGGCCGGACGTTTCAGGACTTCACCTCGGCGACCGGGCTTCGGGGAGCCGGCGGCTGGTCGCCGACCTGGCCGGTACGGCTTCGCGGCATCACGATCCCTTCGCCGTTTCGGATCCCGATCGATCACGTGCTGGTTCCGGAGGGATTCGTGATCAGCGCCCATCGGGTAGGCCCCGATTTCGATTCCGACCACCGGCCCGTCGTGGTGGACGTCATTCGCACCCCGAAGTGAGCGGTACATCCGGAGAAGCCGAGGAACGCGACCCGCCGCACCGGGGCGACGAACCACCCGTCCGGTGCGACGATCGGCACCACGAATCGGTCCGGACGGCGTTCTTTCCTCGGATCTTCGGGAAGAATCGACCGGATAGGTCACCAATCCGGCGATTGGAAGTCTCCAGATCAATCCTCCATCACCGGTCAGGTACGATTCGGCAGCGCCTCCGGGGCGATCAAACGACATCACCGAAAGGAATTTTCATGGTCCGCCTTCCTCTGCTTCTCCTTGGTCTCTCGCTCACGGCTCCGGTTTTCGCTGCTCCTCCCACCCAGGGGGAGATCGAAGCCAAGGTCGGAATGGCAAGGGAGTTCTTTCAAAGCAAGGGAGAGGCCTTCAGTCTTGACGACCCTGAATTTCACGCAGTGCTGGACGCTCAGCTCGAAGGCATCGATCCCGCGGAATGTGATTTCGAGCAGATCAAGGCCTTGAACATGCTCTGGGCATACACCCCCAACGCCCGGCCGATCTGGCTGGAGCGAATCAAGTCGTTGGGCAATGGCGAGCAATGGCTCGATGCCGCACTGATGTTGGCGAACATGGATGAACTGGACGCCGGACTCGATATCGGCATGGCCAATGGTGGATTCACCAGCGTTCCCGATGACCGAATCGGCGAAGTGATCGGCGTGATGTCACGGGTCGATGCCGGGAAACTGATGCCGATGCAGACCGAACTGGTCCTGTTGATCGATCGAATGCCTGCCGATGCAAAGGCGTTGTCCGCTTGGATCGAATACCCCGCACTGCTCGAGACGGCGGGAGTCGATGCCGGTACCCGCAAGGCCATCCATGCGAAGCTGGTTGAGAAGATGAAGGCGGTGGTCGCCGCGGCGCCCGAAGGGCAAGGTCGGGCTCGGCTTGAAAGCGGGCTTTCATTCCTTGATTCCGCGGCTGGCCGGGGGGGACTGATCGGTTTTCCCGCCCCGGAGATCGAGTTCACCTGGAACAGTGAAGGAAACGAATGGAACTGTTTCAACTGCCTCCGCGGGAACGTGGTGGTGGTCGACTTCTGGGCGACCTGGTGCGGGCCGTGCGTGGGATCATTCCCCGACGTCAGGGAACTCGTGGAGTACTTCAAGGGGTACGACGTGATCTTCCTCGGTGTCACCAGTCCCCAGGAACGAGTGTCCTTCCGCGACGAGCGTGGGCGGGTCAATGCCGCCGACTTCGCGGACGAGTGCAAGCTCATGGTCGACTACAAGAAGTCGATGGACATGACCTGGCCGATCGTGATGACCAAGCAGGATGTCTTCAACGCCGATTTCGGGGTTCGAGGCATTCCTCACGTGGCGATCATCGGTCCCGATGGCAAGGTCGCGTACAACGGCCTGCATCCCGCCGGTGACAAGGCGGGGAAGATCGACAAGATCAACGGACTTCTGAAGAAGGCGGGCCTCAAGCATCCGGCCTCGCTCAAGGAGACCGAGGCGAACAAGCGAGGCTGAATCAGCCTTTCCAGCCCTCCATGGACGACGCCCCGGCGGAAGCCGGGGCGTCGTCGCATCCGGAGCGCATGACGCCATGTGATTCTTGGGGATAGGCTGTGATTCATGGATGCACTCGTAAACAAGGTTGGTTCTCCGGTCGTGATCCTGACCGCGGTTCTGGCATCAATGACTTCGACGAGGTCCGCCACGGCACAGGATGATCCCCCGAATCCCAAGGAAACGCCCGCCGTCGATCCGTTCGATCCCGGAGCGACCGAGACCGCGGATGTCCGGTGGCGCGGACTGCAGCACCTCGAACGGATTCAGTTCCTGTCGAACATCTCGACCTTGAATGATTCGCCGGCCCTGTTGCCGATTCGGCCATGGGACCCCTCGGTCGATTTGAAGACTCGCCGGCCCGATCCATTGGGGAGACCACCGGTCGATCCACTGTTCGGGGCACCACTGGAGCCGGTCTTGCGTCCTTGGCGGGCCGTGCAATCAGCGGCGATCGAACAACTCGGCCTGAACACCTCGGCCTACTACACGTTGCTGTATCAGCATGTCACCGATCCGAAGCCCGACACCCCGTCGAACTTCGGAACCGGGCGTCTGGACGTCAACCTGGTCTGGAACCTCTGGGAAGACCATGATGAAGGTGGTTCGCTCCTCGGAAGTGGCTTCGAGGGGCATGGAGTCCTCGGGATCCTGGTTCGCCAGGGGAATCAGATCGGAAATCCGCAGTCGGTCTCGACCCAGGATTCGGCGGGTTCGATCGTCGGACTCGACTCGCTCTACTCCGGTGCGAACGGTGGGCCGGCGACCCTCAACCTCCTGTACCTGCAGCAGGGATGGTTCGATGATCGGTTCGTGGTGTCGGCGGGGAAAATCCATCCGAACCAGTACATCGGTCTCAACTTCTGGGCCAACGACGAATCCCGCCAGTTCATTGCTGGTGCGTTCGACGGCATTCAGCCGCTGGGTTCTTCGCAGGGCGGCTACCAGCTGGGAGTCGCGGTACAGGCGATTCCCACCGAGTCGATCTTCGTGAATGCGGTGGTCACCGACGCGCTCGGACGTCCGGACAATGCGTTTTCAACGTTGGGTGAAGGCTTCCTGTGGACGGCGGTGGAGACCGGCTTCGTCCTGCCGTTCGACGAGGCCGCGCTCGGTGGCCCGACGGTCGCAACGGTGATCTGGTCCGGACAGAATCTCGACGCCCTCGCGTCGACTCCCACGCGGAACTGGTCGAATGCCATCGGCTTCCAGTGGCAGGGGCACCTGACCGATCAACTCGGATATTTCGCGCAGGGGGGGTGGAGCGATCCGTCGATGTCGACGGTGACCACCTCGATCTCCTGCGGCATCGGAATCGAACGGCCATTCGGTCGCCGGGGCGACCTCTTCGGCTTCGGCTACAACTGGATGCGACCGTCTCCCTCGGTGGCGTCCGGAGGAAACGGCAGCTCGCTGCTCGGAGCGGATTCGATCCCCGTCCGATACGTCGGCCTCGCCTACAACGAGAACAACGTCTTCGCGGCAGCAGCCTCGCCCGCTTCGCCCCAGTCGATGATCGAGGCGTTCTACCGCGTGCAGTTGACCGAGTCGATGCAGCTCACACCTGATCTTCAGGTGGTGTTTCATCCGGGTGCCCGAAGTGATACCGAGGTGAGCGTGGTGCTCGGCCTCCGTCTGACCACCGACTTCTGAGCCGATCTCCTGGAGACTAGACGTGAGCACGAATTCGCAGGGTCCCACGGCCCAGGATAGAACGTCGAGATACACGATCGCGATCGCGATGGTCGCCGGGCTCGGCGGCCTGATGTTCGGCTACGACATCGGAGTGATCGCCGACGCGAAGGACGGGATCAGGCATGCGTTCGGCCTGGGCGACAACGAGGTGTCGACGGTGGTGAGCTCGGTGCTCGCCGGCTCGTTCCTCGGCGCGCTCATCGCGGGCCGGTTGTGCGATGCGATCGGTCGCCGATGGACGAACGTCTGGGGTGGCATCTGCTTCATCGTCGGATGCCTCGGCTGCGCGTTCTCGGTCGACCTGACGATGATCATCGCTTTCCGGGTGGTGATGGGGATCGGGGTCGGCTTCTCCTCGGTGGCTGGGCCGCTGTACATCGCCGAGGTCTCCACCCCCTGGTCCCGAGGTGCCATGGTCAGCCTCTACCAGCTGGCGATCACGGTCGGGATCCTCGTCGCCTTCCTGGTGGGACTGGCCGTGCCCGAGGCCGACTGGCGCATCTCGTTCGGACTCGGGGTGTTGCTCGGGGCGGCGTTGATCGCGGGCATGCTGGTCATGCCGCCGAGCCCGCGTTGGCTCGTCAGTCGAGGTCGCTACGACGTCGCTCTTGGTGTTCTGAAGCGGACCCTCGGATCCGACCGGGAAGCCGAGAAGGAACTCGAGACGATCAAGCAGCGGGTGGTCGAGGAGTCCGGTGAAGGTTTCTGGTCCGCAGTCAAGGGCAGCCACGCCGTGCGGATGGCATTGATCCTCGCGATCGGTCTGGCCTTCCTGCAGCAGGCCAGTGGCATCAACGCGATCTTCTACTACGCCCCGGAGATTCTCAAGGAGGTCGGGCTCGGTGAATACGGAAAGGAACTGACGGCAGCCCTCGGATTGATCAACGTCCTCGCGACCTTCATCGCGATCTGGCTGGTCGATCGCGTGGGGCGGCGGCCGCTCTTGTTGGGCGGGACCGCCTTGATGATGGTCTCTCAGGTGGTGATCGGCGTGACGGGGACGCTGTTCCTGGCCAAGGGTGGCTCGGCGGTCTCGGCGGGTGGAATCGTGATCCTGATCTCGCTCTTCGTCGGGATCATCGCCTTCGCCTTCAGCCTCGGCCCTCTGGTCTGGCTCGCGATTTCGGAGATCTTCCCCGCCGGCGTGCGGTCCGCCTGCGTGGGCGTGGCGACGTCGTTCAACTGGATCGGCAACTACGTGATCGCCCAGGGCTCCCTGGCCGCGGTCGAGTTCAGTCCCTCGCTCGCGTTCTGGATCTTCGCCGGCTTCAATGCGGTGACGATCGCCTTCGTCTACTTCCGGATGCCCGAGACCAAGGGGGTTCCCCTCGAGGAGATCGAGTCGTTCTTCGCCAAGGGCCGATCGGCGAAGACCGAAGGGTTGCCGTCCGAATGATGCCGGGTCTTCAGGCCGCGTTCGAACCGACCGTGGGGCCGGGCCGTTCGTTCGCGGTCTTCAGGGCCTTCACCGCGATCCGAGTCACGATCACGCTCACCACGATCGATGCCCCCAGCCCTGCGTAGAGCGTGATCTCGTGGGCGAGCGAGTCGCCCGCCACGATGCCGTCGGCGTTTCCCGCGCTCGCTCGGGCGGCGAGGTCGGCGGTGTGCCGAGCGGCGAAGCCGACGTAGACGGTCGAGAAGTTTCCCGGAACCATGCCGAGGGCGCTGAGCAGGATGGTCCGAAGTCGAAGCCGGGTGGCGGCCAGCATCCAGTTGAGCATGGTGAAGTTGAGCGGAGACAGCCGGAGGAGGAAGACCAGGCGCAGCCCTCGGGACTCCGCGGCTTCCTCGATCGCGGTGAGTTTCGGATGTCGCTCGAGGATGGTCCTCGCCCGGTCGCCCAGAAGACGGCGGCCTAGGATGGCCACCGTCCACACCGACAGGAAGCCACCGACCACCGTCCAGAGCATGCCCCAGCCCAGGCCGAAGATCGCACCGGATGCGATCGCCAGCAGGGACTCGGGGAAGAAGACCGAAGTCGCCACCAGGAACACGGCCACGAAGATGACCGGGCCCCAGGGACCGAGGTTTCGAAGCGTGTTCTCGAATTCACCTTCATGTGGTTCGACCAACGCGGTCCAGATCCACGCTCCCGCCGCCACCACGGTGAGGGCGAGGAGGATCTTCAGGGCCACGCCCCACCAGCGATGGTGGAACGCCGAAGTGGTGTCTTCGAGTGATTGCTGGACGGGAGCGTCCTGATCCATGCGCGGAGGCTACTTCACCGGGGGCAAAGCCGTCGTCATCCGGTCCAGGCGCCCAGGAGAAGGCCGACATCGCCGCTGTCGGTGTTGCCGTCTCCATTGATGTCTCCGGTGAGGCTTCCGAGTCCCCAGCCGCCCAGAACCAGTCCGAGGTCCGAAGCGTTCACGGATCCGTCTCGGTCGAGGTCGGCTGGGTCGAAGGGGGGATCGATCGTGATCGATGCGAAGAAGTCCCAGATCTCACGGGTGGCATCGATGTCCATGTTGCCACCCTGGCCCGGCCAGTCGTGCCCGCCGCCGACCACTCGATAGGAACGGAATTCACGGGGATGGGATTTGGATCGATGGCGATCGAATTCGATCACGCTCCCATCGTTCGGCGCGATGTCGGGCAGCGTGGTGGTCTCGAGAATCGGAGTTTCCAGGAGATCCGACCAGAGTTCGACGACCTCGGGAACCGGTCGGTAGGCGCCCCAGCCGTCCTCGTCGGCCATGTCGCCGGCGAAGACGGTGATGTCGTCGTCGGTTCCATTCATCGCGAGGATGGGCCGGGGGCGGGTCGGATTACAGTCGAGATAGAGCGGATCCATCATGGTGCCGGCCACGGGTGCGAACCCCGCGAAGACCTCGGACTTGCGGCACGCCAACTGATAGCTCATGTCGCCACCGTTGGAAAACCCGGTGACGAAGGTTCGTTCCGGATCGAGCTGGTGTGTCTCCTGCAGGTGCTGGACCAGCGACACCAAGAAGCCGTCGTCATCGATGTCGAACTGCTCGTGGAAGGAATAGCCGACCTGCCAGTACCGGCGGTTCCACTGGTCGCGGGTGCCGTCGGGAAAGACGGCCGCGAATCCCTTTTCGTCCGCGAGCTGAGTCCAGCCGAACTGATTCATCATGCCGGCTCCGCCGCCTCCGTAGCCATGAAGAACGAGAACCAGGGGCTTGGATTCGGGAAGAGATTCGGGAAGATGCAATCGGTAGGTCCGATCGAGGCCGTCATGCTCGAACGATTGTTGCTGGCCATGGGCACAGCCGGCCGCGATCAGGGTGGTGAACAGAAAGGCACTGGTCGCGGTTTCATGCATGTATGAAGTGTAGACCCCGCCAAATCGGATCCAATCGGATTTTTCGACATGTTCCCATGGTCGGATCCGAAAAAGGGGCCTGCTGGGCAGAGGTCTGGGGCTGGTTCAAGCCCGGCGAGGGGAAGGTTCATCGGGGGCGGAGAGGATCTAGACTCGTGGGCGTCCGCACGTCATTCGATCACCCGCCCCCTTCGCTGGAGTTCCTTCATGATCCGTTCGGCCTCGCTGGTACGTGTTCTCGTACTCTTCCTGACGCTCCTTGCCGGGGTCTGGCCGGGTGATGCGGTGTTCGCGGACGAGGGGATCGGAGTCTTGGAGTCGTTCGAGCCGGCGGGGCCGAGTGAATCCGGGAGCTGCCGGATCGACGGCAAGGACTACGTGGTTGGAGCCGATGCGGGCCTCACCGTCGCCGGTCGGTCCTCGAGTGATGAATCGGTACCACCGGTTCCGGTTCTCGGGCACCTGGTTCGATTCGAATACGCGCTTCCGGATCGGGAGCCTCTCATCACGGCGATGCAGTTTCTCGACTTCGGACCGGATTCGATCCAGGACGGTCCACATCTGATGTGGAAGGACGAGGCGACCGCGATCATGTTCACGGTGGTGAACGGCAAGGTGATCCGCAGCGAGCACGAAGGGGTGGCCGAGGGTGATGTGCTTCCGACGCCGAGTGCGACGGTGTCCTCGGTGACGGTGCATGCGGCGAGCGAACCGGAGAAATCCTCGTGGCCGGATGTCTCGCGAATTCTCGCGGTGAGTGATCTCGAGGGAAACCGTGAGACCTTCCTTTCGTTTCTCAAGGGCAATGGTGTGGTGGACGCCGCGGGGAAATGGGCCTGGGGTGACGGGCATCTGGTACTGAACGGTGACATCGTCGATCGCGGCGACGAAGTGACGGAGTTGCTGTGGTTGATTCGCCGGTTGGAAAGTGAAGCCGAACAGGCAGGCGGTCGGGTTCACTACGTTCTCGGCAATCACGAGTCGATGGTGATGGCGGGCGATCTTCGGTACATCCATCCGAAATACCGATTCACGACCGACCGTGTCGGTCTTTCCTATGACGACCTGCACGGCCCGACGAGCGAACTCGGTCGCTGGCTTCGAAATCACAACAGCGTGGTTCGAGTCGGCCCGTTCCTCTTCGTGCATGCTGGTTATTCCCCGCAACTCGATGCTCTGGGGCTCGAGCTCGACGACATCAACGAAGCGATTCGATCGGGACTGGGGCCGCCGGCCTGGCCTCCGGCCGGGAGGAAGGAACTTCGAACCGGACTGATCTGGCATTCGCAGGGGCCGCATTGGTACCGCGGGTATTTCCCCGGGCATGCCGCGAACTGGGGGGGGCGTCCGACCGACGAGGAGATCGCGGCCATTCTCGAGCGGCATGGAGTCGAGCACATCGTCGTGGGTCACACCGTGGTCGACGACGTGGGTTGGATCGATGGCCGTTCGGAACTCATCGGCATCGATGTCGCCTGGGAGGATCCGACGGAGGCGGCGGGGCTTCGCTTCGATCAGCAGGGCCTTCGCCGCGTCGACGGGGCGGGGAAGGGCACGCCTTTGATCGATCGGGTTCCCGATCTGGTGGAATAAGCGAGTGGGAATCGGGTTGGAGGTAGCATCTTCGAGCCGGGCGTCGATGACCGACCCCGTGGTTGGAGCCGGATCATGACCCAGAACAGACGACGTTTTCTCGCGGCCGGTGCGGCCGCTTCGGTGCTTCCGATCGCCGCGGTCGAGGCGCAGGAGAAATCGACGGTCAAGTCCGTCGTACCCTCGGTGCGGACCGGTGCCCGGGTCACGAACCCGATTGCGTTGTCGACCTATTCGCTCTGGCGTTTTCGGAACGACGAACTTCGCGACCTCGACCGATGCATCGATCTCGCAGACGAATTCGGTTTCGATGGCATTGAATTCCTGCTCTATCAGGTGGGGCAGAACGACCTTCTCAGTCGGTCGCGGCGGATGGCGTACAAGCGTCGGGCCCAGCGACTGGGGCTTCCCATCATGGGACTCTCCACTCACCAGGGCTTCGTGACGCCCGATCGGGAGAAACGTCGTTTCAACATCGATCGGACGATCGCCCAGATCGAGATCGCCTACGACCTCGGGATCCCGGTGATGCGGGTGAACACCGGAACCTGGGGGACGTCCAAGGACTTCGATGAACTGATGGCCAATCGTGGTATCGAATCTCCGCTCGAAGGCTACACCGATGATGATGCGTATCCATGGGTGATCGAGGCGTTTGAAGCGTGCCTGCCGGTGGCCGAGAAGTGTGGAATCGTTCTGGGGCTCGAGAACCACTGGGGGTTGGGACTCACCCCTGAAGGCATCATGCCGATCGTCGACGCCGTCGACTCGCCGTGGCTTCAGGTCACCACCGACACCGGTAATTTTCTCGAAGATCCGTACGAGCGACTGAGGAAACTGGCGCCGCACACCGTCCTGGTCCAGGCGAAGACGTACTTCGGGGGTGGGCAGTGGTACACCCTTGATCTGGACTACGACCGCATCGGTCGCATTCTCGAAGCGGCGGGCTACCGGGGTTGGATCTCGCTCGAATTCGAAGGAATGGAAGACTGGAAGACGGCGATTCCCAGGAGCCTGGAACTTCTTCGGAGCGCTTTTCCTCGGGGCTGAGCAGATCGGCCGGGACGGCATGGCTCCAGTTCGATTCGTTGGATAGCATTCCGCCATGTCGATCGATGAAGTCTCTCGCCGGCCGTTTTGGAATCTCCTCGTGCCGCTGGTCGGAATCATGTTCTGTGGCATTCCCGGATGCGTGACGGAGCCGCCGATCCCGGTTCCGCCGACGTCGGGGGCGGTGGGCGCGACGTCCGACGATCAGCGGCTGACGTTTCCGTCGCCGGATGCGGACGTCCCGGTCGGGGCGCCCGGATTGAAGAACCTCGTGACCTATCACCCGGGCTTCGTCTCGGGAAGCGCTCCGCGGGGGGTACAAGGATTCGCCACGCTTGAGGCCCTCGGGGTCCGGACCGTCGTGAGTGTCGACGGTGGGGAACCGGATGTGGAGATCGCCCGTGATCGAGGCATGCGGTACATCCACCTTCCCGTGGGCTACGACGGCTTTGACGAGGCACGCCGACTTCAGCTGATTCGTGCGGTGCTCGACGGGCTCGAACTGGGCGCCGTGTACATCCACTGCCATCACGGGATGCACCGCAGCGCGGCCGCGGCCGCGGCGGTGGTGGTGGGGTCGGGTTGGGCGACCGCCGACGAGGCGATCGAACGAATGCGGGTCTCCGGAACGTCGCGTCGGTATCAGGGCCTCTACCAGTGTGCGGCTCGGTCGATTCCGATCGATGCGGCGGAGATCGAAGCGGTCGACCCGGACTTTCCGGAGGTGGACCGCCCCGACGACTTCGTCGAAATGATGATCGAGATGGATCTGGCGGTCGAGCATCTGGGGCTCATCGCCGGGGCCGACTGGGGGCCGCCGGAATCCCACCCTGATCTGGTTCCCGTCGCGGAGGCCGGGAGACTCGCGGATCTGCTTCGGGTTGCTTCAGAGGGCGGGAGAGCCGCTGCCGAGCTCGACGCGGATTTTGCGGCGAGGCTGGACCGTCAGGCCGAACAGGTCACGAGACTCGAGTCTTTGCTACTGGTTCCGGAGCTCGATCCCATCGCACTCGACCGAGCGTTGGCGGCGATTCGCCGTTCATGCGTCTCGTGCCACATCGATCATCGCGATTGAGCGGCCTCCGGTAAGCAAGGGAGAGGCCGCGCCGGCGGATGCCGGTACGGCCTCTCGTTTCGCTGCTGATCGAGGTTCGAACTAGTTCAGGGGCTGGATCGTGCCCGGTCGCCAGGTCTTCTCGAACCAGGGTTCGAGGGGGCCGTAGAGGCGGAGGCAGAGGAACCAGGCCTTGTCGGGAACCGTCTGGATCCAGTTGGTCTCGTGTCCCTTCGGGGGTTCGGGGCCGAACCAGAGCGTGGTGGAGCCGTCGGGATTGGTGACCAGGTCGGTGTTGCGTTCGTTGTTCTTGCTCGGGAACGGCTGGTCCGTCTGGAGCATGGAACGCGTCTGCGGGTCGTACACCACGATCGACCAGAAGTCCTTCGCCGGAATATCGGCCGGGAGGGTCAGGGAATAATCGCGTCCGCCATCGAGATATGCCCCTTCGGAGTCGACCGCGGAGAGTGCGTACTGCGATCCCTTTCCGATCATCTTGAGGACCATCGCCGGCGTGTTCACGGTCGCGATGTAGAAGAAGAGGGTTCGGGCGTCCTTGTTGCGACCGCCGGCGCCGTCGTCGATGAGCCAGCGATAGTCGGCTCCGTCAAACGCCGTGAACCAGCCGTCCTGAGCGCCGTAGTACCAGATGCTTTCGGAACGTGGTCGGAAGGCCAGGGCGCGGGCGGTTGCATTGCCGATGGCCGCGGCGTCGCGGAGGATCTTCCGCATTCGGTCGTCGGGCTGGAAGGGGCGTCCTTTGACGATGCCGATCGACGCCAGATTGCCGCGAAGTTCGGCATCGATCGCGTCGATGGGTTCTCGCTGAATGACGTCGTTGACTTCGTCGTAGAAGCTCTGGTCATTCGCGTGGATGGTGTTCATCACCTTGCCGGAGCCGCTGATGAACTCCATCGCCGGTGGATTCTCGCTATCGGCGAGGGGATAGACCTTGAGGCCTTTCGTCCACATCTCGACCGCGGCGTCCGTCTTCCCGTCCTTGAGAAAGCCGCGGAGAGGGACCACGTTGACGTAGGTCCGACTCTTGGAAACGAAGTAGCCCTCGGGGATCTCGCCTTCATGGTCGGGGGGGAGGACCAGGTACTTTCCGCCCTGCCCGCGATCGGGTCCGGGGCCTCCCATGTCGGTGACGAATCGAAAATAGGCGTCGTTCACCGTGCCGGGACCGGCGCCGGGCGGAATCTCGATCACGGTGGGCCCATCGCGCTTCAGGTCGAGAACGGCGAGGGCGTAGACGGTGTCGGTGTTGCCGGTCAGGAAGAGGCTGGCGGAATCCATCAGCCCGTCATAGAGAAGGATCTGATTCGATTCTTCGATGCCGAGGTCCCCCACGCCACGTCGGAAGGCCTCGATGGAGGCGAGGGGGACGAAATCCAGAAAGACTTCGGTCGCCCGGGTTCGGTCGAGGTTGTCGTACACGGTTTCAACCGTCTTCTCGGTCGGCATGCCATCGAAGAATCGAAGCGTTCCGATCGAGGTCTCGACCTTGTCGGGAGTCATGATCGACTCGGGAATCCGGTGGTTGAAACCAGGTGTGACAGCTTGAGCCGTGTTCTTCTTGGACGAACCAGCACCGGTGCACCCAAGAGAAGCAAGGGCGGTGATGATGAGAACTGCACGTAGCATTTGGATTCCATTGATGGTTGACGGGGAGATCTTCAAGTTCATTCCTGGTTGTAAAGGGTGCGCATCCAGATGGTGTGGAGCGTGCGCAGCGTTGATTTTGGATTTGCCTGATTTCGCCGGCCGAAGCCTTGCACGAGCAGGATCGCATCCATTGCATTGAGGGCGTGAGCGATCGACATGGGGTCGAGTTTCGGATCGATGATTCCAAGGCCCTGTTCGGCGACGATTCGAGCCGCGACCGCACCGTCCCACCGATGCATGAAATCATTCCAGGCTCGCTCGAGATCCGGGTCCTGGGGAGCAGCCTCGAAGACCGCTCGAAAGAGAGGTCCTCGTCGAACACAGACTTCGATCACCCCCGCGAGAGATTTCTCAAGGGCGGTCGACCGTTCGTCGTTCGAGTTCAACCAGGGGCCGGACGCCGCGACCATTTCAACTTGAAGATCGACGAGGATGGTTCGGATCAACTCGGGGACGTTGCTGAAGTACTGATAGAAGGCGGGGCGACTCAGCCCGGTCTTTTTCATCAGTTCGCCCGCGGTGA
>CAJWFU010000011.1:0-16777 GCA_913031315.1 uncultured Phycisphaerae bacterium
GGCCAGCGCCGCTTCGATGAGCGTGAAACCTCGGGGGCCGGCGTTGCGACGGGATCGCCGATACTTGGTGGTGGCTGGCACTCGATGCATTGAAACTCGCCCTTCGTGCTTCCGGGCTCAGCCCGAGACCAGGCTGCTCATCTTGAAGATGGGCAGGATGATCGCCATGGCGATGAACCCGACCACGGAACCCATCAATACGATCATCAGAGGCTCGATCATGCTGGTCACGGACTTGATCGCGTCTCGAAGAAGTCGGTGGTAGTACTCGGAGACCTCTTCGAGAACTTCACCGAGCTTTCCTGAATCCTCGCCCGCCGCGATCATCTGCACGACGCTCTTGGGGAGCAGTCGGGACTTGCCCAGCTGGGACTGGATCTTCCGTCCCTGTCGAACCGAGGAGTGGACGCCGCGCCACATGCGGCGGAAGAGCCGATTGCCCGAGATGTCGCCGGTGATCGCGAGGGTGTCCAGCATCGGAACGCCGGCGTTGAGCAGTTCGCCCATGGTGTGGAGCGAACGACTGATGTAGAGGGCTCGGAACATGCGTTTCGCGACCGGCATGGAGAGCTTGAAGCGATCCCACCAGAATCCGCCGAGGTCGGTCCGGACGAAGAGCAGGAAACCGCCGATCATCGCCGCTCCGGCGATCAGGATCACCCACCAGAATCCGACCATGAAGTCGGAGACCGACATGAGGAACTTGGTCGGGCCGGGAAGGGCTTCCTCCTTGCCTTCGAAGACCCCCGCGAATCGTGGCAGCACGAAGGTCAGGAGGAACACCGTGACGCTGATCGCCATGGTGGCGATGATGCCGGGATAGACGCTCGCCCCGACGACCATCTTTCGAGTTTCGAGTTCCTGGGCGAGATACGCGGCGATCCGGTCGAGCATTCTTGAGAATGCGCCGCTCATCTCCGAAGCGCGAACCATGCTGATGTAGAGCGGACCGAAGAGCTTCGGATGGCGGGCGATGGCCTCGGAAAACTGCTTGCCGCTCTCGATGTCGTTCTTGATCTCCTGCAGCACGGCCTTGAATCGAGCGTTGCTGGTCTGTTCCGCGATCCCGTCGAGCGCCTGTCGGATGCTGATACCCGCGCGGATCATCACTGCGAGCTGGGTCGTGAAGTCCAGGATGTCCTTCTTGGACGGGCCACTCGACCAGTTGAGGGCGGAAGAGAGATTCTTCAGGTTGGGGCCGGTGATCGAGGGGGCCAGTTGCAGGACGTGCAGGCCCTTGCCACGCAGCATCGCCTCGGCGGTCGCGGCGTCGGTGGCCGCGAGGGCCCCGTCCTCGACGGCTCCGTTTCCATTGCGTGCTTGGTAGCGGTACTGCGGCATCCGGTCGGTTCCTTCCGCTTCAGGCGGCGATCATGCGTTCGATCTTCTCGGGATGGGCCGACTGTGCGATGGCGTCTTCACGGCTGATCATGCCGTTGAAGAAGAGTTCCGCGATCGCGTTGTCGAGACCGATCATTCCGAGTTGGCGGTTGGTGTCGATGACGTTGGGGATTTCGAAGGTCCGGGCCTCGCGGATGATGTTTCGAACCGCGGGGGTGCAGAGCAGGATCTCGATCGCGGGGACCATGCCCGATTTGTCGATGCGACTGAACAGGGTCTGGCTGACCACGGCCTGCAGGGTGTTGGCCAGCATCGATCGGATCTGGTTCTGCTGGCCGGCGGGATACATGTCGATGATTCGCTCGACCGTCTGCGATGCATCCACGGTGTGAAGGGTGGAGAGGACGAGGTGTCCGGTCTCCGCGGCGCTGATCGCGAGGGCGGTGGTTTCGAGGTCGCGCATCTCACCGACGAGAATGATGTCCGGATCCTGACGCAGCGCGTGCTTGAGGCCGCTGGAGAAGCTGGGCATGTCCGCCCCGAGCTCTCGCTGCTCGATGAGCGACTTGTCGCTTTCGAAGACGTACTCGACCGGATCCTCGAGGGTGAGGATGTGCTTTCGGTATCGCTCGTTCATCGCCTGGATCATGGCGGCGAGGGTGGTCGACTTCCCGGAACCGGTATCCCCGGTCACCAGCACCAGGCCACGCGGCAGATAGGTCAGCCGGGAGATCACTTCGGGCAGGTTCAATTGAGCGAGCGGGGGAACCGAGGTTCTGATGCCTCGAAGAGCCATCGCCACCCGCCCCTTCTGGAGGTGGGCGTTGACGCGGTAACGCTGGAGTTCGGCGACTTCGTAGGAGAAGTCGAGATCGGATTCCGAGTCGAAGGTCTTCAACTGGCCGGGACTCACCATCTGCTCGAGGGCGCGACGGAGTCCGTCACCCGTGAGGGCGGGGCATTCCATTTCACGCATCACGGTGTGCACCCGCATCATCGGCGGATGATCCGCGACCAGGTGGATGTCTGATGCGTCCTGTTCGAACGCTTGGCGAAGAATTTCGTTGAGATGCATCGGCCGCTCCGTGGGGACGTCTTCCGACGCCCGGTATGGAGGGGATCGACCGATCGGAGGGCCGAATTCAGTGCATCGTGCGTCAATCCGGCACAAGAGCCGGGGTGGATCGACGATTCGGGTCGGTCCGGTTCGGAGCGTCCGACTCAGTCGCCTTGAGGGTCGGTCGTCGTTCCAGCAGGTGCGTTTTCTTCGTCGAGATCGGGGTTTCCGGCCGGATCTGCGGGATTTTCCGGTCGGACCAGCCGGAAGGTCCCGGAACCGGAGAAGGACTCGGTGGGACGTCGGATACCGGCGTCGAAGAGGATCTGTCCGAGCAGACCCGGCGCTTGATATCGAATGCCGCCATCAATCCGCCAGCGAAGCTCGTCGTCGAGGTTCACGCGTTGGGCGAGGTCGGCTGAAAGGGGCATCGACGCCGGTACCACCATGGTGATCGTGGCGCCTCCCGGCAGGGTCCGCAGGGCGGCCCAGCGTCCTTCAAAGCGGCCGACACGATCGACCTCGAAGACGTAGTCGAATCGTTCCAGCGAAATATCCTCGGAACCCGGATTGGTGACCTCGAGCTCCACCCGGTAGCCCGCGGCCTGGGCCGCACCCTGAGGTCCTGAGACGACCGTGGGCTGTGCCCTCATGGGGCGAACCCCGGGGGCGGAATGGCAGCCGCCGAGTGCGAACGCCACGAGGAGCGACAGCGCGGTGATCATCGGCATCGTCTTGAAGCTTCCAGGCGTGCTCATGGCCGTACTGTAAACGCCCCACCGTTCCGCCGGGGTCATGCCGGGGTCGCCAAGGGCTCATGCGGCGGGGCCGGATGGAAAACTGTGGCCCAGAAATCGCGAGTCCCGATTCCGGCTCGTGGCATTGGCATACCGTACTGCTCACTGTTTCTTCGCCTCCGATCCCTGCGTTTCGGATGATCCGAGCATGCAACGCCCCGTCAGACCTTGGAATCCGGCTTCGACCCGAGCCCCGGCCGCATTCGCCGCATGGTGCTCCTGGCTGTTCGTGCTGTCCGCCCTCTGCGGCCAAACGGCCATGGGGCAGGCGCGGGATCTTGCCCCCGTCGCGGTCGACGACTCGCCAGTCGCAGAACGGGCTCTTGATGAGGCCAGCTCCCAGGCCCGGGACAATCCGAAACGGACGGCGGAACTCGCGGCCGACCTGCTCGACGAATACGGCGATCGCGTGGCGGCTCGGGCCGATGACCCCGACGCCTTCGAATCGGTTCGATCCCGCGTGATCGAGCTTCTGCGGTCGGAGCCCGCGGTCCTGGCCGTCTGGCAGCGAGAGGAAAATCTCGATGCCGAGAGAATGCTCGCCGAGGAAGGGGCGGAAACGGTCTTTCGACGACGTCCGCTCACTGCCGCGGGGCTGGAGGCAGGACTCCGGATCGCCCAGGTACTGATCGAGACCGGTCGCGCCGGCGGCGGCCTCGAACTGCTGGGGACCATTGAATCGTGGCCCGACGCATCGACCGCCGGTGACCGCTTCGGGCTTCTTCGCGCACTGGCACTGATTGATCTCGCTCGTCGTGAGCCCCTGGTGGTGGCGGCGCGAGATCAGTCGATCACGCAAATGGCCGCCTTGGATCCCGAGGTCGCCCGGCGTCTTCGTTCGATCGTCGATGCACCGATGAACGAGGTTCGGTCACCTGCCCCTCCTTCGGTGGAAAGCATTCGTGATCGAGATTGGACCTCTCTCTGGAGGTTGCCGCTCACGGATTCCCTGTTCCTTCGGAAAACGACCGACATCGCCACCGGTCGAGTGCTCTCGCGTTCGAATCAGGCCACCAACTTCGCCAGCGGCAACTACCTCGTCACCGTGCCCACGGTGATCGACGATCTGGTCCTCGTGAACGAAGGGTTCCTGATCCAGGCGATGGATCGATACACCGGTCGGCTCCGCTGGTTCCGCGAGTACGGAAACTCCCGCGGCATCACGCCCAGCAGTTTTCCCGTAGATCTCAATGAGATCGTGGCGGCGGATGGCGAGGCCTACACCGTGCTCGGGCATGCCTTCAGAAATGACCGTGCGGGTGACGGAACCGTGATCCGATTCGATCCGGCCACCGGACGGGAGCGTTGGCGGGTCCGTCCGGATCGGATGGCCGATGACCCGCAGCTCGAGGACACGAAAGTCTCGGGTCCGCCTCTGGTCGTGGGTGATTTGCTCGTGCTGCCGCTTCGGAAAGTCACCACCCGGTTCTTCACCATCGACCTGGTGCTCGCCCTCGATCGTGCCGATGGCCGATTTCGCTGGCTTCGAACGATCGCATCGAGTGGCAGCGTCCGTTCCGCTTCGGGGCGACCCGTCGCGAGTTTGGCGGAGATCGATGGAGATGTCATCGTCACCAGTGCCGCGGGAGGTATGGCACGGCTCAACGGACGAACCGGTGAAGTGCGTTGGCTTCGTCGCGACGAGGTTCCACTCCGCTTGTTCTCGGGACAGAGCATTCGTAGCTGGGAGATCGGCGGTCCGGTGGTCTGTGACCGTGGGATCGCGACCTTGAATTCCGCCCGAACTCGCTGGTTGCTGTTGGATCCCGACGATGGATCGGTGATCTCTTCCAGCAAGGTGGGAATCGGAACCATCGCCGGTCAGCCGAGTCGGCTCATGGTGATTCCCGGGGTGCTTGACGGACGCGACCTGCTCCTGGCGATCGGTCGGGACAACATCGTCGCACTCGATCCGGCCCGACCGGATCGTCAGGTCTGGAATCTTCGCGAGACGTTGGTCACCGCGGAAGAGCCAGCCCGGAGCGGTACCTGGAAACCGACCGGCCGAGTCTTTCCGCTTGCCGATGGCATCGTGGTCCCCTTCGAAAGCGGGCTTCGCGTGGTCGAAGGCCTGACCGGCCGGGCGTCCCGAATCCTGTCCCTTCCTGGACCTTCCAACCCGGTGGTCACCGAGGACGGGATCTACACCGCGGGCTCGCGAGTGCTTGGAACGGCCATGCCGATCGCCGAGGCCATCGCCGCCCTGGAGGCCCGGATTCGGGATGCACCGGATGCGATTCCCCAGGCGTTGGCCCTGCTGGAACTGGCCGAACGTCTCGAGCGATGGGATCTGGTTCGCTTCGCGGCTGAATCGGCGGTCTCGGCCTCCCAGCGGTTGGATTCGAACGAATGGCGGGACGAGGTCCTCGACCGACTTCTTCTGGTGGTCGGTCGGACGAGTCTGGAAGATGGCACGCGATTGATCGGTCTTGCGAAGCAGTTGGCGACCGAGCCGGGGCATCGAGTTCGACTCGATCTGGTCCGAGGCGACTGGCTGGTTCGTCAGGGTCGTCCTCTGGAGGCCGCGCGGGCGTGGCTTGGCGTCATCGATCAGCCGGTGCTCGATTCCGTCGAGGTTTCGATCTCCACCGGCGTCCGGGCGGACGGGAGTCTGGCGGCGGTGTCTCGACTTCGAGCGTTGTACGAGTCGAATCCCGCGGTCGAGGAACGAATCGCGGTCGAAGGACGAACCGCGGTCGACCAGGCGATCGAGGAGCGAGCGGAAGCCTCCCGTTTGATCGCCCTCGCACGTCGGCACGCCGGATCCGAGTCAGCCTTCATCGCGGCATCCCGAGCGATCGAGGTGCTCCGTGACGAGGGGCGTCCCGAAATGGCCACCGCCGTGGCCGCGGTGATCGCCCGCGGATTCGATCGATCGGACCCCTGGCGAAACTCACTGCTGCTGCAGGGAGCCGAAGCCGTCGCGGACTCCGGAAGACCGGATCTGGCCCGCATGTTGGCGAGGTCGGCGGGGGAACCGCTGGAATCGACCTCGGCACGAACCGAACGGCGTCCGTCCTTGCCCGGAGTCCCGGATCGGAGCGAGCTCATTCCTGGAGTTCCCGTCTTGCTGTCCGATTCTGCCGCTCGGACGGCGCCCACGGATGGGATCTTGATGGTCTCGTCGGAATCAGAAAACGAGATCCTGCTCGCCTGGCGCGGCGCTTCGGATCTCGAGCCGGTCTGGGAACTGGTTCGACCGGCAGCCAGCACCGAAGTGATCGACTGGGACCCGGCGATACTGCTCTGGGAGGGTGGAGACGGAGCGTCTCCCCGCTTGACGGCGATCGACCGTACCGATGGAACGATCCTCTGGTCAACGCCCCGGATGACGGAACTGATGCCGCCGTCGACTCGACTGATGGCGGGCGTGGATGGATTCATGCCGGACGGAACGGCGTTCGTGGGAAGCGAAATCCTCCCTCTGAGAAGCGAAGGCGGCATTCTCCTCGTTCGGCGGGATGGCGGCATCTCGTGCATCGATCCGGTGGATGGTCGGACCCCGGTCTGGAGTCGAAGAGGGTTGATGGATCGGGTCTACGGCGCGGACATGGTGGGAGGACTTCTCCATGTCTGGGGTGCTTCGATCGATGAGGACGGGGCGAAGATCGGACGAGTGGTGAGTCTCGATCCCGTGAATGGCCAGAGTCGGTCCCAGGCCCGGTTTTCGGATGGAGAGGTTCGCCGGGTGCTTGGAGACGACACCGGGCGGCTGGCGGTGCTCACGGGCACTCGGGTGAACATGCTCGATCCGATGGGTCGGATGCTGGGAGCCAGCGACGGGTGGTCCCGGGATGATCGCCGACTGGCCGCGTCATTGGTGGGTTGGATGTCGGAGGATCAGTTGGTCCTGGTCGATGAAGACGGGGGCGGCACCGCGATCGATCCTGAATTCGGGATCACGATTCCCGGAGTCTGGGAACTGGCCAAGGACGGAGAACGCCAGACCGGCCGGCTGCTCGAGTCTCGCCGTCTCGGGGACCGGCGACTGCTTCGGTACGACGCTCGGGTGCTCCTTTACGACTCGGCGGGGAGTCTCGTGGGGGCGGATGGCATCGCCCGCAAGGATCGTTCGAACTGGGCCACGATTCCCACCGAGGAGGGTGTTCTGGTGTTTTCTCGAGCTCCTCGAACGGCTCGCCTCATCCATCGGGTTCACCGGCTGGATGATCGACGTGGTTTGCTGGCGGCCGACCCGCCATTCGATCTGGAAGGTCGTTTTGACGGCGTTGCAGCCATCGATGGCTGGTTGATTCTTCATCGATTGGGGATGACCTTCGCCCTGCCGATGGCGGAACCTGCCGGAGTCATGGGCGACCAGCCTTGACGTTCGCCGATTGATACGGCATCCTTCGCATCCGTCCGACGTCCTGTCGGTGACCAGAGCTGCGTCTTAGGATTTTCGCCAATGCCCACCCTCCTCGAACCTGCACCCGATCTCGTTGAAGTCACGCGTCTTCCCGGCATGATGTTCGGCCAAGAAGCCGAGACCGGCCTTCCAGACTTCCTCCAGCCTTCCATCGGCGAGCCGGCGACCGCCGTGGTCGCTTGGAGCGACGAAGATGGGGACGAAGACCCCTACGAGGGCTTCTACGACGACGAGGATGACGACGAGGAAGAAGAGGAAGAAGACGAGGATGATGACGACGAGGAAGGCAAGAAGAAGTCTGGCGACGAAAAGTCAAAGGACAGCGATGAAGAGCATGAACGCATCGAGGATGAAGAAGACGAAGAAGACGAAGATGACGACACCTTCTTCGAGGACGACGACGATGACGACGACGATGACGACGACGAAGACGAAGATCTGTGAATCAGGCAACTCCGTTTTCGTGAGTTGATCGCGGCGAAGCCTGAATCGTGCCCCTCAAGTCCGCGGGTGCACGGAGGCGGCCTTTCGGAGGCTCTGAATCTGGTCATCAAGATCTGGTCGTCAAGATCTGGTTCTCAGGATTTGGTTCTCAGGATTTGGGGAGCTCCAGGTTCCGGACCCCTGAAGTTTCCGGAAGCCGAGCATTGAGAATCTCGTAGCGTCCATCCGCGGGACGGAACAGAAGCAAGTCCTCATTGGAACCGCCACGTTGGCGGGGAATCGCCGGTTCCTCGGTCAGCCGAAGACTGGACGGGGGCCTTCCGGTCCCATCTGCCAGCCGGGTCAACAGGAGTGATTCCGCCGTGGTGGCGAGGCCTTGGTCTTCATCGACCATGGCGGCATTGATCACACCTCTGGGGAACGGGCGTGCGAGGTCGCTCCGCGGGCTCCATTCCACCAGACGACCGAGATCTGGATGGAGGAAAAGGATGCGGGCAGAGCGTCCCGGAGGTGATGCCGCGCCGACCTGTGGAGCAAGCATGGCGTGTACTCGTCGAGGCGTGGTCTGGATCGAGATGCCGTGGGTCGAGATCCCATCCTTGAAACGACTCTCATCGGTGAGTCTGCTCCAGCCGAGTTCAACGGTGCCATCGCCGCGGCGAAGCGCGAAGAGGGTTCGTCCGTCGGGTGAAAGCACCGGATCTATCCAGGATCGCTCCCATTTCGCGGGAAGTTTCCAGGTGCCGATGCCATCGCCCCGGCGCACCATCAGATCGAAGGCCGGTTGTTCGATCGAGCGGCGACTCCAGGCCAACGTGCCGTCGGCCGAGATCGTGGCGAAGGCATCCACGAATCCTTCGTCGATCAGCCAGGAGACCTCTCCGGTTTTCCAGTCGACCCGTCCGATGCGCCGGCCTCCATCTGGAAGCGGTTCCTCGACCAGGAAACCTCGTTCGTCGGTTGCTCGTCCGAGCAGCCAGGGGCGTCGCTGCTCGTGTCGGACTTGAACGCCCCTCGTCTCATCGATTTCGTAGATTCGGAACCATGCGGCTGAAGTCGGTTCCGCGTCCGGGGTCCCGAGAATGGCCGGCCATTTCGGCGGGGCGCCGGCGCGAACCGCGATCAAGGTGCCGTCTGGAGAGACGAGCGGGATTGAAAAGTCGTCGTAGTCGACGAACCCCAGGGAATTCCACTGGAACCGGGCGCCGAGGTCGTTCGACTCGACATCGGGTTCCCCGCTCGTCTCCGGGAGGAGATACCTCCCGGATCCTCGGTTGACCTGCTCCACGATGCAGCCGGAGAGCGAGCCGAGGGCGACGGCGCCGAGAAGAAGCGTGAGGCGAGCGGATGTTCCGTTCACTTCTCGTTCGGCGTCACCTTGGACTTGCCGCCGGCGGGGGAGTCGCTTGATTCGGCATCGTCTTCCATACGATCGAAAAAGGCGGTGTCGACGAGTCCACGGGACATCTCATCCAGCGGCTTGCTGAGTTCTTCGAGTCGGCGAACGTCTTCGGAGTTGTAGTTGCTGTCGTTCTCATCCGGGTTGTCAACCACGATCGGGGTGACGAAGATGATCAACTCGCTCACCGACTTCGCCTTTTCAGTGCTTGAGAAGAGGGCGCCCAGCAACGGAATATCACCCAGGAGCGGTACCTTCCGGATCACATCCGTGTCATCTTCC
This sequence comes from uncultured Phycisphaerae bacterium, assembly GCA_913031315.1. Lineage (GTDB taxonomy): Bacteria > Planctomycetota > Phycisphaerae > Phycisphaerales > SM1A02. The sequence goes on from CAJWFU010000011.1 coordinate 9,690, forward strand.
TTGCGGATGCCACTGATGACGATGGTCTGATTGTTCTTGATGGTGACCGCGGTGGTCGTCTGCCGTCGGTTGACGATCGGGTTGTCATTCAAGATCTGCGCGGTGATGTTGGAGAGAAGAACCTCGATTTCCATCGCGACGTTGCGTTCCTTGGTGATCCGGGGACGCACATTGAGCCCGATACCGATCGATTCCTGCTCGAACGAACTGGTCGTACCTTGTTCATTGGTGGTCTGACCGGTCTGGAACGTCACGTCCGACCCCGCGAAGAACTTCGCTTCCCGGTTGTCACTCGTGAACACCCGTGGTCGCTGAAGAATCCGGACGTTGTTGTTTTCGCTCAGAGCGGAGAGCACGAAGGACACACTGGTATTGACGTCGAGAACGGAGGTGTCGAACCACGAAGAACCGAATTTTTCGCTTCCGTCAGCGTTGCCCTTGGTCGCCTCGACGCCGAAATTCGCCCCGACCTGGTTGTCTCCCGCAGCCTGAAGGCCGGTACCCATCCTGATGCCGAGGTCCAGGGAGTCGCCCAGCGTCACTTCCGCGAGGGTCGCGGTGATCATCACCTGGCGTCCCGGTCGGTCGAGGTCTTCGATGATTCCAAGCACGGCCTCCTGAATCTCCGGCGTCGCGAGCACGAGCAATGAGTTCTGCCCGGGATTCGGCACGACTCGGCTCTTGCCCACCAGCGCGGATACTTCAGCGGACTCGTCGCCGTTGGTGCCTCGTCCGGACTGCCACGGGAAGGTGATCTCCTCCGAATCCGGACCGGATCCGCCGCCAGTACCTTCGGATCCTCCGCCCGCGCTGGCGAAGTCGATGCCGCTCAGACCTTCTTCGGGAAGTCGGATTCCTCGACCGCCTCCGCCGGCCTGAGCCAGCAGGGTGTTGAGAATGTCCGCGATGTCGATCGCGCTGGCGTGCTTGAGTTCGATGTTCACCGGGAGACCGACGCTGAGCGGCTGATCGATCTGATCGACCATGTTGTCCAGCCAGGCGAAGTTGTCCGGCGTCTTGGAGATCACGACCAGTCGGTTGGAGTCGGGATAGGCCTCGATGCGGAAGATGTCCGCCACCGCGGCGTCCGCACCCGAGCTGGCAGCGGCGCCCCCGGTTCGGCCGGCCGGCCGGCCGCCGGTGGATCCGCCTCCGGTCTCAAGCAGGGTGGCGAGGAGATTCTTCACCTTGACCGGATCGGTGTGCTTGAGGTCGTAGAGTCTGAAGATGTCGCCCTCGCGACTGGGAGGGATATCCCACGCCGAATTGATCAGGAAGCGGATGTCTTCGAGGATGTCGGGTTCGGCCCGCACCGTCATCGAGTTGGTCTGGGGCAGCACGCTGACCTGCAGTTGATCGCTGGTTCCGACCTGGGGAAGCGTCTGATTTCCCTGCGGGGTCTGAGTACGCCCGCGATTCTGCGTGGTCCGATTGGTTCGGGCGGCGCCGCCGGATCCGGAATTGGGATTGGGACTGAACAGTTCGAGCACGATGTCGGCGATGGTCTGAGCGTCGGAGTAGGCGAGACGGAAGGTTTCGGTTCGGACCGCGAGGAAGGGTTCCACGTCCAGGAGGTCGAGCAGGCGTTGGACCCGCTTCGCCCAGGCGACGTCGCCTTCGATGATGATCTGGTTCGAATTCACGTCCGAACTGACGCTGGCGTAGGTCGGTCGGGTTCCGTCGATCTGGGCCTCGATGTCGGCCGCCTTGGCATGCTTGAGCCGGAACACCTTGGTGACGATCTGGCCGTCTTCGTCCATTCGCAAGACGTCGACGTCCGGCCCCAGAATGAGGCCGGGCTGAAAATTGTTCAATTCGCTGGTGAGCGAATCGATCATGATCATGTCCTTCGTTTCGACCACGCCGATTCCATTGAGTCGGAAAGCCTGGAAGATGAGGTTGAGGGCCTCATGCTTGGGGACGAGTCGTTCACTCTGAATCGAGATCTTGGTGGAGATCGGCGCCTGGGCCTTCGCCATCACCGCTTTGCCCGTGTAGGAGACGATGAGCGGGATGAAGTCGTCGATGCTCTTGTCTTTGAAGTTCACGGGCACCAACTCGTCGTCGAGTTCGGGTCGAGTCCCAGTGAGCGAATCGTCGGAACTTCCCTTGGTCGGAGACGAAGGAGCCACCGGAGCGGCAGCGCCGTCTCGGGTAGGCACAGCGTCGTCTCCTCCACTCTGGGCCAGAGCCGCAGTGGGGGTGAAGAGGATGCCGCTGGTCACGACGAGGGTGGAGAATGCGGAGAAGGTCGTTCGGATGATCACGACGAGGTCCTTCGAATCAGCGGCCGGGGCCGCGGTGCGAGATCGTCACCGATGGTGACGAACACGAATCGGAGAGAGGTCAGCCTTCTGGCGGGGTCTCTCGCAGAAGTTCATTGATGAGACGGATTTCGACTTCGATGGCGACCCGATCCTGAATGCCCAGGTCCGAGCTTTCCAGTCGTGTGTTGAGTTGAACGTTGAGAACGCTCAACTCCGAGAAACTCATGCCGCGAAGGGCGGCTTCAGTGGATGGGGCGATGGTTTCGGGGATCTCCTCGATCTCCTCGATCACCTGGATCTCTTCGGTCCCTTCCAGCGTCGACTCGGCCGCCGACTCCGTGGTGCGTTCGTTGGCGGTTTTCGCCGTCACCGGATCCATGGTCACCACCTGGTCACCACTGATTCGCTGATAGACCGTTCGGCCCTCCACCGTTCCTCGCACCACCATGTTGCGACTCGAGCCGGAGCCCGTCAGGTACTCGAGACTCCCGGTGAGGGAACGGGTGACGCCACCGTCGTTGAACGTGACGGTGACTTGTGAGCCCTGGGACGGAGTCCAAGGGGCGTCGTCATCACCATCGGTGGACGACATCGCCTCGACTTCGGATTCCGGAGTCGTCGTCGGAGTGACCGGTTCGGCGATTTCCGTGACGGGAGTCCTCGGAGTGGCATTGGGGCTGGCTCGTCCGAGGACGCGGTTGGAATTCAGGCTTTCGAAGGGTGTGAAGATGGACTCGGGGTCTGCCTTCAGGAAGGAGACTTCGTACTCGCCACCCTTGTGCCCGAGTTTCACCGAGTTGGCGGAGAGGATGGCGATGACTTCGACGCCATTACCTTCCTGGCCGACCAGGATCTGGGTGTTCGGGGTGAAGAACACGTAGGGGCCCGCCACGCCGATCGGATCCGGGCCCGTGTAGTTCTTCGGGGGGCCGGTCTCGACCTTCGGGGCTTCCACGCGAGGTCGAGGCTTCGGGGTTTCCACGCGTGGGGCCGCGGGGCGGGTACGGGGTCGGCTGGGGACCACGAACGGAGAACGTCCCTGGAATCGCCGGGCGCTGATCTCCGCTTGTCGGTCGTGGGCATCCGCGAGGGTCGCGAACACGTCTTCGGAATTTCCATCCCAGGACGGGGCCGCCACCGCCGAGATCAGGCCCGGAAGTCCGGCGAACACGATCGCGGAAACCACGAGGATCGATGCGACACTGGTCAGGAGCGGCCCCGACCATCGAATCGTCTTCAGTTTCTGGAGTCCCTCGTTCATGATCGTCCCCCTTGGGTCGGCACGACCCAGGCTTCGACCGAGAGCGAGATCTCGAGCGACGGTCCATCGTCGATCCGTTCGAGCCGGAGGTTGGAGATCGATTCGATCTCGGGTTCGGACTCGAGCTCGCGAAGCACGGCGATCAGCGTGTCGGGATCCGTGATGAACTCGAGTTCGCACACGAGCCGCTGCACTCGGCCACCGGCGACTTCACTGATGGGACTGCTGGAGGCAAGCCGGCTTCCGGTTCGCGCGTCGATCTTCGGATCGAGACCGTTCTGTTCGAGGATATTGCCGACGGTCTCTTCGAGACGGGTGGCCCCGGGCGAGGCGGAACGAGGAACTTCGATCGGTCCGAGCGCGGTCGCGATCCTCTTGATTCGCCGGTCGATGGTGCCGTCCAGGTTTCGACCCTTCTCGATGGTTCGAGCGATTCGGTCCGCTTCAGTGTTCCAAGCGTCGGCGGTGGGCCAGACATAGTCCTGAGCGACCAGGACCGCCATGAGGATGCAGACGCCGGCGGAGGCGATCCTCCAGAGCATCGGCCACTCCAGGAAACGATCGACGAGGTCCGGCTTCGGGGTCTTGATGGAGACTCCTGCGAGCTCGTTTCTAGCAGTCGATTCGTCCGATGCCATCAGTCGCCCCTCCGAATACGTTGCATGAGGGCGTTGAATTCGTCCTTCAGCCGAGCCTTCTGCTCATCGTCGATTCCCGCAGCCTGTCGAGCCCGGGAGATCTTTCCAAGGCGATCCTTGGCCTCGGGCACGGTCATCGCATCGATTTCCTCCATCGCGAGTGGGTCGGGAATCTCGATCACCTTGTTCCGAACGGAACCTCGCGACGCCGGAGCCTCACCGCTGGAACGAGGATTCGCGGCCCGCGATCGACTCGAAGCCGATCCTCGGCTCCGACTCGGCATCTCCTCATCGACGGCTTCTCCGGTCCCGGCGCTCGATGCGATCTCCCGGTCGTTGTCAGCCCCCCGGGGTGGTCTGGAGGTGGTCGAGGAAGATGCGTTCGTGGTGGCGCTCGGGCGGCTCGCATCGGCGGTCGAACCACCGGGGGCGACGTCGGCTTCGATCGCGGGAAGGGGCTTGTCCAGGGACACGCCTCGTGCCACGAGGGCATCGATCCGAGCCTGTCGGTCTTCCGGATCCACGATCAGGAAACCGTCGTCGTCGACCGGGCCGTAGCGACGATCCCGGTAGGTCAGCACGGCGTAGTCGTCCTCCGGTCGGGGACGAAGCTGTCGAAGGGGGTCTGCGAGTTCGGCCGTGAACTTGAATTCGGAATAGCCACGACCGTCTGGCGGTTCGATGGAGGGGAGGGGGCCGGCATCTGCGAAAAGTCCGCTTTCGCGGAGTTCCCGGTTGAAGATGAACACGATGTCGGTGCCGCTCAGGTCGCCGTCCTTCTTGGCGACGCCGGTGACCGAGACGGGCTCGCCGTGGGCGAGTGAGATCGAAATCAGCTCGATCTGCTTCGGCATCAGGTTGGAGATGTCACCGAGCAGCTTGGTGATCGACCAGGCTTGCTTGTCGAGTTCCCGATACACCTTCCCGAGATTTTCGACCTCGAGCACCTGCGCTTCAAGATCCTTCAGATCAACGACCTTCCCACGCATCACCATCAGCCGGAGGCCGGCGAAGGCCAGGGGAGAAAGCACCAGCACCAGAATGGCGGCGAAGGCGATCGCCACGGCGGTTCGACCATTGGAAAGTCGACCTGAAATTGCGCCGATGAGCCCCGGCTTCTCGCGGAATTCGGAACGCCGAAGGCTGGCGAGATTGCTCATCGACCCGTCGGCGACGCCGAGGGCGGCAAGGAGCAGTCGATCGGAACAGGCGTTGGCCCCGTCGGCCGGGGGGGCCGCTCCCGAAACCATCCCGGTGATTCTTTCTTCAGCCCCGGATTCCAGAATCAACGCCTCACCGATCAGCCGGGCGTTGGCTCCTCGAAGCAGTCGATCAAGTTCGGCCTCGATCAGGGTCGGTTCGAGCCCTTCGGCCAGAAGTGTCTCGACCACCATCGGACGAAGTCTCGCCTCGGCATCGCCGTTCGGATTGCCTCGGGAGGATCTGAAGACCGGGCCATTGGGGGTCGGTATCACCGCCGTGGTCGAGCCTTCTCGATCCAGCACGGCCGAGATTGCGGCCGGGCCTTCGCCCGCGAGGAACGCGAGGCAGGCGATTTCCGGGACCCAGGTGACTTCAAGATCGCCGATCAGCGCCGCCACACCGGGATCGAGGGTTTCCGGCCAGGCCACGACCAGCCCGGTTGGATGCGGCCCGGACTGACCGATCATCGCAAGACCCGTTCGGTGGTCTGGCGCGGATCCGAGCAGCCGTGCATCGGCCTCGACCCGAATCGCGGACTCCACCTGAATGGGATTCCCCTGAGGTACGTGAATCGTACGGACGAGGGTGGCCGAGGAGGGGAGAATCACCAGAACCCGGCCGCAGGAGGCTGCGGTCAGACGATCTGAGAGTTCGGTGGATCGGCACTCGAAGCGATCAACGAGGCTTCTGCTTCCCGCGTTGCCCTGAATAAGGAGAACTCGGGCTTCGCCACCTTCGTGGCGGCAGACAGCCATCAGATCGGAATCAAACTCGGTTCGACGTCGGGCCATCACGGGGGTCGCGGCTCGGGGTTCGGAGGACAGGAGAGGGACGGGACGTATCGGACCATTTCAGGGGCCCGTTGGGCCCGCTCAGTCCTCGCGATACTCGAGAATCCTCACGGGCAGTGATGAACGATCGACTACGGCGTGGATTTCCACTTCCTGGCCGTTCTCTGAGGTTCCTCTGCTGGTGATCGAAAAAGTCCAGCCAGTGACGTCCAGAAGGGCGGAGAGTCCGGAAAGTGTTTCCGGCTGAATGCGCCGGACTTCAAGGAGGTCCACGATACTCGTGATCCCCTCGGCCCGTGATTGACGGAGAGCCAGAATCGAGTCGGCCACTCCCGGATCTCCTTCGAAGATGATCCGAAGAACTTCCGGCCCTGCGGTGTTCAGGTTGACTCGCCCCGGGGGTTGGACGGGGCCGGTGTAGTCGGTGAGCGTGCACTCGGCGAAGACCCGTCTGAGTTGGTCGTCGCTCAGGGGTTCGACCGCCGGCGTATCGGAGTTGGTACTGGCTCTTCCCCGGGATCTGCCAGTGGACCGACTGTTCGAGGTTGATCCGGCTCCGATCAGTTCGCCGAGTTCGACGACCAGCAGGGCTCCCAGTGACGAATTCTCGTCGCTCGAGTATTGAATGAGGGCTTCTGCCTGGGCCACATCGACTCCGAGGACATCCTCCAGCTCGTCTGGAGACGTGTTTCGGAGGTCGATCCGCGGCAAGCCGGAGAGCCCGGTCGGGGCATCCACGGAGCGGGCGGTCAGGTAACCGGCCCAGCCGGGATCGAGTTCACCGTCCAGATCATCATCCGGGGCCGCCAGATCGCCATCGTCCTCGTTGGAATCAAGACGATCGTTCAGATTCCAATCCTCACCTCGAACGTACTCGGGCCAGGCGCCGGCGACCAACTCGAGCTCCGCGATCGACCTGAAATTCCCA
>CAJWFU010000012.1:0-14794 GCA_913031315.1 uncultured Phycisphaerae bacterium
TGTTGGTCCGTCCGGGGATGAGATCGGTCTTGCCTGCGAGCCTCGGGACCCAGAAACTGTGGATGACGTCGGCGGACTCCAGTCGGAGCCAGATGGGGCGACCCGCCGGAACGTGCAACTCGTTGGCGACCACCACCTCGCGGGTGGGGTCTCCATCCGGATCCGGGTACCGGAATTCCCACCACCACTGGTGACCCACCACCACCACTTCCAAGGCCCCTTCGGGCGGTGAGGTGAGGTCGATGTCGCGAATGGTTCGGATGGTGACCAGCGTCAGTACGAAGACGATGATCACGGGGATCACCGTCCAGGCGACCTCGATCGGAACGCTCCCGTGCAATTGGACCGGCTCACCGGTCTCGCCCGCCGCATCCGCCTGCTTTCGAGCCCGCACTCCACGAACGATCGCAACCACGAGGAGACCCTGAACCACGAGAAAGATCGCCGCACAGATCCCCAGTACGAGGAGGCCAAGCTCTCGAATCTCCCGAGCCGGGGGTGAATCAGGCTCGAAGATGGAAGTGACGCCGGATCCGGAGGTCGGCGGAGTCTCGTCATCGCAAATGATCAGACGGGCATCCATCTCGGCCACCGTCGTCGCTCTATCGAGCGGAATCGTCGGCATTCCCTCGCCCCGAGCGTCATCCGCCGTGGAAGCGGCGGCTTCCGCCGCCGTGGGAACGTCACTGACCGAGTCCTGAGCGACCGCGGGAGCGATCACACACGACAGCGAAACCCAGAAGAGGGCAGCGGTGAGTATGGAGACTGATCTTCGAAGCATGAACTCGCTCCCGAAACCGACCGGAGTCTAACCCGAGTCCGATGAGGGAGTAGCCGCATCCCAGCCAAGCGGCAGGGACTCCACGGTTCGGAGTCACTGGGTCGAATTCAGGAGAACGCGCCACGGTCTCGTCGGTCACGCCGGTGAGCCTCGACCCCATCGTCACCGATGATCTCCCGAAGGACCACCGTGGCATAGGACCCACGGGGCAGATCAAAGGCCGCCCGAATGTAGGGACCGTGCTCGTCGAATCCGGAATCAAGTTCCAGATTCGTGATCTGCACTCGATAGGGACGCCGGGTTCCGCGGAAATCGAATTCGCTCTGGGCGAAGAGTTCGTCATCCACACCTGATGCCGCAAAAGCCGCTTTTTCGCGAAGGAGCACCTCGCTGGAGGCCTGCGGCATCCCCGGACCGACGATCGGCCCCGAGGCGGAGAGACCGAAGGTCCCGAGGTCAGCGGTGAGATCCGAGGATTCAAAGGCGGCGGCGTCGGCGAGGAACGATTTTCGGTTCTCGTGCCGAAAGGCGACGTCACCCAGGACCAGTTGATCGAACGTGCCGGCCTCCAACCGTTCTTCCAGAAGATGATTGAAGATCGACGACTGCAGGGCGCTCACCCAGAAGGATCGCATGTGGCGAGAAACCGAGCGAATGGCCTTTTCGGGCGACTTTCCGGAGATCAAGGCCTGAAGGACTCGTCGTTCCGCGACATCACGACGTCCCCATCCTGAGGAGGCTGCCTTCAACTCGCCTCGATCGAAGGCCTCACGCTGCCGTTGCTGATGGGCCGGAGACCATGAACCCCTGGCGCCGAGAAGCTCTCCGACCAATTCATCCCACGCCCTCCGAAGCACCATGGATCCGAGCCGGTGGGTGTTGCGGCGGTACCCGAAACGCTGGGTTCCGTAGTGATTCGGAACCCCACGCCGTTCGAGTTCACGCAATCCCCGCCAGACGATCGGGGCCTGAAGCGGGTCGAGATCACGGATGCGAATGGAGAATCTGTTGCCCTGAAGATGACCGCGACGGAGTTTGTGATCGTGCCAGTCGGCCCAGACCACCTGTATTCGCTGATCTTCAATCGCGCCGGTGGCTTCGGATGCGGAGGCGACCTCCTCGGATCTTCCCGGAAGGTGGACCGAGATGGTCTGGCTGGTCATCGCCACGCGATCCTTCATCCCCGCGGCCCCCACTGCTTCGTCGGAGACCCGGAAGTGCGACTTCACGATGTCGACGAGCTCGGTATGAGCCAGCCCTTTCTTCTGAACCCGCAGAAAGAGGTGGTCGCCGCTCCCCTTGGGTTCGTAGAGCGGCATCTCATCGACGATGAAGTCCTCGTCTCGAAGCTTGATCCGCCCCGGAAGTGGTTCGAAGTCGAGCACCCGGCCGCGCGGCATGGGATCACCGAGGACCCCCGGACCGGTCGCCGGCGCGACATGCAGTCGCTCCTCCGATGTCGTGTCGGCCGTTTCGTTGCCGCCTTTCCCCTCGTTCTGGTTGGAACTCACTCGAAACCCGCCTCGTCGTCATCGAGTTCCTCGTCGAAACTCTGGTCCACCTGAATGTCGGGGTCGTATTCGCCTTCCGACGAGAAACCGTTGCTGGCGCTCGCCGTTTCGATCACCTTCTCCTCCACCATCACCGGTGTTCCCTCCGCGACCCCCAGTGCCAGGGCATCCGACGGTCGGGAATCGATGAGGACGGTGTCACCCTGATGGTCCAGGACGAGTCGAGCATGGAAAGTGCCATTGTCGAGATCATGGATCTCGATCCGCTGGAGGGTCGCACCAAGGGTGGCGATCACGGAGGCCAGGAGATCGTGGGTCTGCGGCCGAGGCGGAATGTTTCCGCCCATCCGGCGCTCGATCGCGAAGGCTTCATTCAGGCCGATGGCGATCGGGAAACTCCGAATCCCGTCAACCTCCTGCAGCGTGACGAACTGCGAATCCGCCATCTCTCGAATGAGCAGGCGGGAGATGGTGATGGGAACGAGCATCGACGGACGGCCTCCAAAGGTCTGAGAGTTCCATTCTATCCCCCCCGGTCACTCGAAGTCGGCGCCGAGCCTTCGATAACAGCGGGCACTCTCGGTTCGCTGCGGCTGGCCGAACTGTTTCTCCATGCGAGCCACCCATCCGGGGCTGTCGATTCCCTGACGTTGGTACCAATCACCCATGCGAGCGTCGTAATCGTCGATTCGGCCGAGCATGGTCGCGTCGTCGGGATAGGTCTCGTCGAAGAAGACCGCCGCCGGATCCAGCCGAGGCCGGATCTCCGGATCCTGATCAGGCCGGCCGATGCAGAGTCCGAAAAGCGGCCAGACCCCTTCCGGAGTCTTCAGAAGCTCGAAGACACCGGCCAGATCGTTTCGAAGTCCGCCGATGTAACAGGTGCCCCAGCCCATCGCCTCCAGCGCGATCACGAGGTTCTGGGCGAACAGGCTCGCGTCGATGGTCGCGAGCATGAAGGTTTCGAGATTGGAGGCGTGCGGCTTTCCGGACCGCGATGCGACCAGGCGATGCCGACGGGTATCTCCACAGATGACGAGAAACCCGCCGCATTCCGCGACTTTCTGCTGACCACCGGTCAGCTCCACCATCCGGCGAAGCCGTTGCGGCTCTCGAATCCTGATGACGGAATAGGCCTGAATATTCGAACTGGTGGCCGCCTGCTGTCCCGCTTCGATCGCCTTCAGAAGCGTGTCGTCCGGAACCGGTTCGTGGTGGAACTTCCGGATCGAACGGTGCTGCAGGAGTTGTTCCAGAACGACGTCGGCGGTTGGGGTCATGGCCACATCGTAGGTGGGACCCACGATGACGCCGACCATCGCCGAGGGTGGAATCAGCCGGTCCAGTCCAGGAGCAGCAGCCCGAGATCCGATCCGTCGATCGTGCAATCTCCATTGAGGTCGGCGAGGCAGACTTCTTCACAGTCGCCGGGACAAGGACCCCAGCCGGAAAGCACGAGACCGAAGTCCCGTCCGTCGACCCGCCCGTCACGATCAAGATCGCCGGCGGCTGGTGGAGTCGGATCGAGCGCGAGGATCGCCGCATTGACGTCGAGGCGCCCGAAACCGGTGAGGTCGTCGCGTCCCACCGATTCGACGTCTTCTGCGGTCGCTCGGAGAATCTCACGTGCCGTCTGAGGGTCGAGGTCGGGATCGATCGCCTTCATCAGTGACACGGTGCCACAGACGAACGGACTCGCCATGCTGGTTCCACTCTTGCTGACGTAGTTGTTCGTTCCGGCGCTGGAATAGACTCGCCAGCCGGGCGCAGCCAGGTCGATCTCCGGGCCACCGCTTGAACTCGACCATCGCTGGTCCCGGTTGTCGGTCGCCGCGACCGCGATGGTCTCGGGAAAACGAGCCGGGGCCTGCACGTCGTTGAGGCCGCCGGTATTGCCTGCGGCGGCGATCTGAATGACCCCCGCGGCCTCCGCGTACGACACGGCATCCGCCAGGGCCTGAGTTCCGGCCTCGTACTGCAGACTCATGTTGATGATGTCGGCGCCATGATCGACGGCCCAGACGATTCCTCCCGCGACCCAGGATTCGAATCCGGTGCATCCATCGACCACCACCACGGGCATGATCGAGCAACGCCAGTCGATTCCAGCGATGCCCTGACCGTTGTCACCCTCCGCCGCGATGATGCCGGTCACGTGGGTTCCATGACTCGAACACTCGTCGGCGAAGGAGTCCGTTCCATCCGGGACGTTCCAGCCGGGCGTCAGACGGCTCTGGAATTCAAGATGTTCACCCATGCCGGAGTCGAGCACCGCCACCACCGTGTCATCGGAACCGATGGTCCAGTCCCAGGCGGGAAGCACGCCGACGTCCGCCCCGGCGATCCCGTCGAAACCGGCGATGTTCTGTCCCGTGTTTCTCAATCCGTACTGCTCTCCGAACCACGGGTCATCCGGAACTCCCGCCGCGATCCCTCCGAGCCCGTCGAGTTCGATCACCTCGATCGGCCCTCCGATGTCCGCGAGCTGGCCGGCGATCTCGGCGGCGAGCTCGTTGGTCGGGAACGTGGCGACGACCCAGCGGTCCAGCCCGATCTCTCGAGCCAGGTCCACGCGGGCCGCCGGCTGAGGTAGCAGTGGCTCCAGCGATTCAAGCTCCGCGGCCAGGAACTCGTCGTGCAGGATGCGTGCGGTGAACATGTCGACCATGGTGAGACGGCGAAGAGACGGCTCGGGCACCAGCCACCGCCCGCCGTCGGCGTCGACGTGGACCACGGTGTCGGGCGACAGTCGGATGAGGACGCGTGCCCCCCCCTCATCGGCCTCGATCCCGGTCGATCCGGTCGCGGAGACGGCCATGGTGGAGACCACGGAGACGAGGGTTGAAATCAGACGAGTCTTCATGGGTGCCTTTGAAGTTTGATTGATGGCGGTTCCACCACTCCGAAACCATAGCCCGGGAATCGATGGTGATCCCCTGCCCCCGATGAAAACGCCGTTCGCCGCCTTCCGGTTCTTCCGGTTCTTCCGGCTCGCAGGGATCTCCGGGAACGATTCGACGATCAGGGCCCGCAGATCACCTTTCTCCGAAGGTGACGCCCGATAATAACATGGCCAAGCGAGAGGAACCTCCCCCGCAGCGAACCACTTTCCAGTTATTTCCGGTCGCCGATTGAGGATACAGCCCCTAATCTTGAGGTCCGACACGACGAATCGACAACCCCCGGAGCCATTTCCGGGACTCCAAGATCAGGGATCAGCAATGCTTCGGAGCGACCAGAGACAAGCCCACGTTCGGTTGCAAGGATTTCGCCTTCTGGGAAGCATCCTTGCGTTGGCATTGACCAGCACCGCCTCGGCCGACTGCCCCGCGGATTTCGATGGATCCGGCGTGGTCGATGGAAATGATCTCGGTCTCCTCCTCGGCGCCTGGAACGGCGCGGATCCGGCCTTCGATCTCGACCAGAACGGCCTGGTCAACGGCGGCGACTTCGGACTGCTCTTCGCCGAATGGGGCCCCTGCCCCTGCGACGACGCCATCGAACTCGACGTCCTGCACGATGCCGACACGCCCGGCGAACCCGACGTACTCGTACTCACCGACGAGGCTTTGATCACCCGCTATTCGGATCGCGCTCGAGACCGTCATGCCCGCGAGGGTCAGTTCACCGCCTACGACCACTGGCTTTCCTTCTACTGGGAGCAGCGGGTTTCGGAAATCGAGATCGAAGACCGCGTCGCCCAGGGCGGTGAGGAAGTGATCTTTCGATTCATGGTTCACGACCGACTGAATCCGGCCGAATTCCGAACCTTCTACGCCAGCGGCGGCGCCGTCTATCACAACAACATGTCCGACTTCCTCGGGCAGGGAGTCGAACTCGTCGAGATCACTCCCTCGACCGAATGGCCGGGCGAAACGGAATACCACTACGAGGCGACGATCAACCGCAAGTGGCCGGAAATCCGCCCCCTTGAAATCGGCGATCGAATGGAAGTCGAACTGAGCCAGTTCCTTCAAGCACCGCGGAACGGCCGTCCCAACTACTACGGGACGGCATTCCTCTACGTGGTCGGAGAAGGCATCCTTCCCTGGTATGCCAGGGACCGCGAGGAAGCCAAGACGCCCGCAGAGGCTGCCAATGCATCGATGGATTCGTACCCCGTGCCCGAGCACGGACGACTCGGTGGCCGGGGCACCCTCCATTACCAGTATTCCAACGAGCCCGAGCATCGGTTCAAGCAGATGGCGGGCAACATCGCCATGGCCAGCGGCCACCGGTTCATGCACGGTCGGCGACTCCACCACACCGATTTTTCCAATGGCGCCCATTCGGAACCCGACAATCCGCCGCTCTCGATCCACGCCGGTGACGCCGGCCCCAACTTCCTCAACACCAGTTGCGTGGCCTGCCACGTCAACAACGGGCGCTCCCTTCCGCCCGCCGTCGGTACTCCTTTCATCCAGTCGGTGATTCGAGTCGCGGTCGATGCCGACGGCACCCCCCACCCGGTGCTTGGAGATTCCCTGCAGCCGTTCGGCACCGATGATCCCACCGACACCATCACCCGACTGGAAGCCGAGTCGTATTCCTCGATGAACGGAATTCAGACCGAGTCGTGCACGGACGTCGGTGGAGGTCTCAACGTCGGTTACATCGATGCCGGTGACTGGCTCGAATATCTCGATCAGCCGGTGATGATCAAGGCCGCGGGCACCTATCGATTGAACTTCCGAGTCGCCAGCGATGTCGGCGGTGGCCGCATCGACGTTCGTCGACTCGGTCAGGCCGGTGTGCTGGGAAGCCTGGACATTCCGAACACCGGTGGATGGCAGGCCTGGACGACCCGTTCACTCGATCTCACCCTCCCGGCCGGGGCCTATCGCTTCCGGCTCGATGCCGGCCTCGGCGGTTGGAACCTGAATTGGTTCGAAGTGGCGGAGCTGGGTACCGCCCCCGGAAGCGAGGGGGCCGCGGTGCTCGCCGCTTGGGAGACCGTCGGGGGAGCCTACGACGACGGCACTCCGTATGAATTGCGGCGCCCGATCGTCTCGTTCCTGGGAACGACTCCGGAATTCCACTCGGTTCGCAGCGCCACCCCGCTGATCGGGCTCGGGCTGCTCGAGGCGATCGACGAAGAGACCATCCTCGCCCTGGCGGATCCCTGCGACCTCGACGAGGACGGGATCTCCGGCCGGGCCCGCCTGGTCCCCGATCCTCAGGATCCCAGTCGGACCCTGCTCGGCCGATTCTCCGCCAAGAGCGGAAGGGCGACCATTCGCGAACAGATCGCCCGGGCCCTCAATCGAGACATGGGGGTCACCACCAGCATGTTCCCCGTACTTGACGGAGAGACGGAGCCCGAGGCCGCCGAAGTCTCCGATGACGAACTCGAACTCATGAACCGCTACGCCGCCCTTCTGGGCGTTTCGGCCCGGCGGAATCTCACGGATGCCGATGCCCTTCACGGGGAGACGGTCTTCATGGATGCGGGCTGCAGCAGTTGCCACGTCCCCGAGCTCATCACCGGGGCCCACCACCCCTACGGAGAGCTTCGAAATCAGACGATTCGTCCGTACACCGATCTTCTTCTCCACGACCTTGGCCCCGGCCTCGCCGACTCCCTGCGTGAAGGGGATGCCTCCGGCGCGGAGTGGCGGACCACCCCGCTCTGGAACATCGGACTCACCGAAGGCGTGAGCGGCGGCCGGGCGTATCTGCATGACGGACGGGCCCGCAGCCTCGAAGAGGCGATTCTGTGGCACGGTGGTGAGGGCGAAGCCTCGAAGGAAGCCTTCCGAACAATGCCTCAGGAGGACCGTGCGGCGTTGGTGGCCTTCCTCGAGTCCCTCTGAATCGGGTGGCATCGGACGGGGCTTCGGACTACTCTTCCTTCATCCGTTCATCGGTTGAATGGATGAAGCGAAGCCCCCGCCCTGGAAGACCCATGACCACCCGACAGCATTTTTTCACGTCCGAATCCGTGTCCATGGGCCACCCCGACAAGTTGGCGGACCAGATCTCGGACGCCGTGCTTGATGGAATGCTCACCGTCGACCCCAACTGTCGCGTCGCGTGCGAAACCATGGTCACCACCGGCATGGCCGTGGTCGCCGGCGAGGTGACCTGCAACGGGTACGTCGAAATCGCGGACATCGTCCGGAACACCGCGATCGAGATCGGATACGACGATGCCGCCAAGGGACTCGACGGCCGAAGCTGCGCCGTCCTGATCTCTCTCGATCAGCAGAGCCCCGACATCAATCAGGGCGTCGACCGCCACAAGCATGGTGGCAGTGAAGACGAACAGGGCGCGGGCGATCAAGGCCTGATGTTCGGGTTCGCATGTCGCGAGACCGAATCACTGATGCCCCTCCCCATCGACCTCTCCCACAAGCTGGTGAAGCGACAAGCGGAGATCCGGCAGGCGGAAGCCATTCCCCACCTCCGACCCGACGCCAAGAGCCAGGTCACGGTCGAGTACGACGGTGGACGACCCATCGCGGTTCGAACCGTCGTGCTTTCAACCCAGCACGGTCCCGAGTGGAATGGCCAGACGCGACAAGGCGAACTCAAGCGAGCAGTCATCGAAAACATCATCAAGCCGGTCCTCGGTGAATGGTGGAACGATGATGTCGTCGTCCACGTCAACCCGACCGGCAAGTTCGAACTCGGCGGACCCCACGGTGACTGCGGCCTGACCGGCCGCAAGATCATCGTCGACACCTACGGCGGTCGCGGGCGACATGGCGGCGGCGCGTTCAGCGGCAAGGATCCTTCGAAGGTCGACCGTTCCGCGGCGTACATGGCCCGCTACATCGCCAAGAACATCGTGGCGGCAGAGCTCGCCGAACAGTGCGAAGTCCAGCTCAGTTACGCCATCGGCGTGGCCGAGCCCACTTCCATCCTGGTCGATACCGACGGCACCTCCAGCATCGACGAAGCCCGAATCGAAGATCTCGTCCGGCAGCACTTCAACCTGACGCCGGCAGGAATCATCCGTGAGCTCGACCTGCTTCGGCCGATCTATCGCGCCACGGCAGCCCACGGCCACTTCGGACGCCAGCCGGGCGAAGGCGGCCCCGGAACCTTCAGCTGGGAACGGACCGACAAGGCTGCAGCCCTCAAGGAGGCTGCCGCCACCGCCGCGGTATCCTGACCCCATATGACACGACCCCGCTCCCGCGACGGCAGAGGCCCTTCAGATCGCAACCCCGATTCCCGGGAAAGATCCAAAGGGCCGGGACGTCGGGGCCAATCCCGCCCCAATGGACCATCCCGAACGGGGCCGCGCCCTCCGGCCGGCACCGAGCAGGATTTTCCTGATCCCTCGGCCGGCGACGCGCGGGATCGGGTTCAGGCCCGTCTGGTCCGAATCGCGCGGGAGTACCCGGATCTTCCGATCGGTTCCGTGGACGTCAGTGGTCTGTCATCCCGCGATGCGGCCTTCGCGAAGGCTCTTGAACATGTGATCCTGCATCGTTGGAACACGCTTCAGGCCATCGCGGATTCCCAGGTGGACCGCGACTGGCGGATTCTTCAGGGATCGATCCGAGCGGCCTTGCTGTCGGGTACCGCCGAACTGCTTTTCATGGACACGGTGCCCGATCACGCCGCCATCAATGAGACGGTGAATCGGGTTCGACGTCACGTGCATCAGGGTGCCGCGGGACTGGTGAACGCGGTACTCCGCAAGATCGCGGCTCTTCGCGGCCCCGTACTGCCCGCTGGCCATCCGGACATCGCCGAAGCCGCCCTGGGCCGAAACGCGCTTCTCTACGCGGACGGGAGCATGATGCTCCTCCAGAAGCCCGTCTTTTCCGAAGATGAAGTTCTCCGACTCTGCCAGCAGACCAGCCACGGTGAGCCTCTGGTGGTGCACTGGATCGGAGCCCACGGACTGGCCGTCACGCGAGAGCTTTGCCTCCATGACCTGGTGAAGCCGCCGGTCTGCGTCACCGCCTCGGACCCCCGAACCCTCGAACCGTTCGCCGGTGAAGACGGTCCTCTGACCCCCCACGACCGCCCCGGATTCTTCGTCTTCGACACCAACGCGTTGGATCTCAGCGGCTTCATCAAGGCGGATCCGACCCGCCGGGTGCAGGACCCCGCCAGCGCAGAGCCGGTGACGGCCACGGCCGGGCTCCGTCCCAAGATCATCGTCGACTACTGCGCCGGCCGAGGGACCAAGACTCGCCAGTTGGCGGAAATCCATCCCGAAGCCGAGATCTTCGCCACCGACGTCGACCAACGTCGCCGAAACGACCTGCGACGAGCCTTTGTCAATCACCCGACGGTTCGAGTCGTCGATCCCCCGGACCTCCGGGAGACCATCGGGCGGACCGATCTGCTCATTCTCGACGTCCCCTGCAGCAACACCGGGGTGCTCGCCCGGCGAGCCGAGGCTCGATATCGATTCGATGACGACACCCTGAAGTCGATCGAACGGCTTCAGAAGAGCATTGTTCGAGACACCGAACCCCTGCTCAATCCTGACGGGGCCATCTTGTTCTCGACCTGCAGCCTCGAGCCGATCGAGAATCGCCGGCTGGCTCACTGGATCGGACATCACTTCGGCCTCGAGCTCCGCAAGGAGCATCAGCGATTCCCCGCCGGGATCCCCGGCGATCCGGCGACCAAGATCCACGACGGCAGTTTCCATGCCCTGTTGGTCCGAGATTCCACCGCCAAAGGGTGAATTCACGCCGCCGGTCGAATTTCGGTGCCACAACTTCCAGAGTAAACGGCAGCGAACCATCGAATCCACAGGTGGGTATCGCTACACTCATCGCTTCGGTTGATCGTCCGGAACCCCCGTCCGGGAATCCTTGCTCGTGACTTTCGAACTCAGCAGAATCCTCCACGCGGAACTCTTGAAGGTGCCCCTCGCCGGGACCACCAAGCGAGAGGCGATCGATGAACTCTGCGATCTGATCTGCCAATCCGACGCCATCAGCGACGCGGAGAACTTTCGAAGAACCGTCTGGGATCGTGAAGGCCAGAGGTCGACGGGGATCGGTGAAGGCCTTGCCATTCCTCACGGGAAGTGTCCGGGGGTGCGTGAGATCACCATGGCGATCGGCATTCCGTCCGAGCCCATCGAATTCGATGCGATCGACGGCCGGCCGGTGCGAATGATCGTGCTCCTGGCGAGCCCCGCGAATCGGATCGCCGATCACATTCAAGCCCTCGGTCGTATCAGCAAGTTCATGGCGGACCCGCTCACTCGGAAGAAGGCATTCGCGGCCAACGGCGCCGACGAACTCTTCGACCTGCTGTCCGATCTGGATACCACCCCGGCCAGCTGAGTCGAAACGCCCCTCAGAATTCGGGGGACGGGGGTCCCATCTGGCGCGGCGGCAGCATCGGTCGAGGGCCGGCTTCTTCCGCCCCCGCCTGCTCCCAGAGCGTGATCGCCTCCTGAAGCTCCGACTCCGCTTCGTCCCATTTTTCCCGCCCGCTCAGCAAGAGTGCGAATTCATGTCGGATGCGCCAAAGGCCGGACGCCAGCCGTACGGCCTCTCTCATCGCCTCTTCCGACCCGTCGGCATCGCCGAATTTGCTTCGCGCCATGGCCAGTGCCCGCCAGGCGCTGGGATTTTCCGGAGCGATCTCCAGAGTTCGTTCCGTCAGCGCGGCACTTTCACGCCAACCGTCGGGGCCCCCGTGATCGGTCAACAGCACGGCGAGTCGCCGCATCGGCAACAGTTCATCGGGCAACGCTTCCACCCCCACCCGAGCTTCGGCGATCGCCGATTCCACGGAATCCTGCTCGAGTCGCCAGGTGATTCGCTCGTCTCGAAGTCGCATCCATTCCGGGTGCTCCGCCAACGCGGTCCCGTACCAGGCATCGACCTCGACGGGAGACAGGACACGAAGCAGGCGACTCCGACCGAGCGCCAGATCCTCGGTCATGCCGAGACGTGCGATCGATGCGTCGAGATCCACCAGGGCATCGTCGAAACGACCCAGCACCGAAAGCAGCCACGCCCGTCGGACCGCGAACATCGGGCGATACGCCGGGATCGGTGACCAGCCTCCGTCCGCCATGAAGCCCGCGCGTCCGTACCATCGCAACGCGTCTTCCGCATGGTCCAGGATCTCGGTTTCCGGGCGGACGTAACCCGATTCACTGAACACGATGGATGCCGGAATGCCCACCTGGTCGTCGTGATGGAAAGCCAGCGCGGCCGCGGCATTCACCACGCCGGTCCAGGCACCGAATCCGAGCACCAACGAGGCGGCGATGATCATTCCGTAACCGGCGGGACGGATCTGCCCGTTGCGACGAAGCGGAAAACGATGGAAGGATGCATTTCGATCACGCAGGGTTCGCCACCCTCGCCAGGCGATCCAGGTCCCACAGGCCGCAACGCCGCTCGCAAAGAGCAGCGGGAGCGAATACGCACCACGAATCGAGAAGAGCAGACCCAGTGCGATGAATGCGAAGACGATCTCCTCCCCCCACGACAGGTCGAATCGTGCCCGGACGGTTCCGGCTTCGACCGCCTGCTCGCGTTCCTCGGTTCCAATCGCGATCGCGGGACGCCCCACCCCGACGTAGAGCGCATCGTTCGGACAGGTCGACACACAATCAAGACATTTCATGCAGCCCGGATCAACCACCATTCCAAAGGCTTCGACCTCCTCGTGAACCCTGACATTGCTGGTGCACGCGGCGGTGCAGTGTCCACAGTGCTCGCAATCGGTGGTGACCCGAATCCTCACCGGAGCGATCTGCTCGGCCGGCGCGAAGAAACCGCCGTACGGGCACGCGTAGGTGCAATACCCCTTCATTCCGAGCAGGTAGACCGTGAGAAATCCGCACACCAACAGGAATGGGATGCTCATCAGCAGCCCCGGGAACGTCGCCCAGAACTCGGTGGTCGTGACCTCCCAGCTCCATCCCGGCCAGGGCGGCACCTCACCGGACCAGGGGGCCACCAGAAAGCGGTGCGCCACCGGCCAGGCGAACATGTACAACGCCAGGGCGAGGGGCATCCAACGCAGAAGACGAGATCTGAATGGTCGAGGCCGGATCCCGAATCGACCGAGAATCCGGCCGCACCAGTCTTGCAGCAGGATGACGTGACATCCCCAGCCACAGAAGAATCGACCGAAGATCATCGTCGACCCGATGGCCAGCAGGAAGAAGATGAACCCCACCGTGATCACCCCGGTCCGAACGGTCTGGATCGACTCGCTGGGTTCGATGGGGCTGATGGTCGTTCCCATGACCAGCCACTGAACCACATGAACGATCATCAGCAACTGAACGAGGAGCAGCACCGCAAATCGACGACGCTCCATTCGGCTCCCCCCAGGATGGCTGGGCGGACCCTGATTTCCGGACGAGCCGAGTACGGGGAGCGGAAGATCGATGGGGGCGGACATGTCGTCATGCTATGCCGAGAGGGCACCAATTCGTCGGCTTCCCCGTCCGGGGTCGTATACTGACCGCCCCTCATGCCCGGCCCTCGCGACTACTACCAGGTTCTCGGGATCTCCCGATCCGCTTCTCCCGACGAAATCAAGTCGGCACACAGGCGACTCGCGCGCGAGCATCACCCCGATCTCAGCCAGGAAGAAGGGGCCGCGGAACGTTTCAACGAGATCCAGACCGCCTATGACGTCCTCAGTGACGCTGAGAAGCGGAAGCAATACGACCGACACGGACATGCCGGTGTCAGCGGCTCGGGCGCCGGCCCCGGTGGCAGCCCCGGCGCCGGTGCCTGGCAGGACATTTCACCGGATGACTTCGAGTCGATCTTCGGCGAAGCCTTCGGTGGCCGTGGCCGACGTGGTGGTGGATTCTCCGGCGGCGGCTTCGGAGGGTTCGGGGGTGGTGGCGGAGCGCCGGGTCCGACCAAGGGCCGCGACCTCGAACACGACTTGGAAATCGGCTTTGCGGCCGCCGCGTTCGGCGGGGCCGAAAGCCTTCGTCTCGGGGGCCCCGATGGAACTCCCATCGAACTCGACCTGAAGATTCCGGCCGGCATCAAGGATGGCGCGACGATGAGGGTTCGGGGCAAGGGCATGCCCGGCTCCGGCGGCGGTCCCTCGGGAGACCTGTTGCTCCAGATTCGAATCGGACGCCATCCCTGGTTCACGAGGGATGGCCTCGATCTTGAAGTCACCGTTCCGATCACCGTGGTGGAAGCGACGATCGGAGCCGAGGTACCCGTTCCGCTGCTCAAAGGCACGGCAAGCCTGCATGTTCCAGCCGGCGTCCGAAGTGGGTCCAGAATGCGGCTTCGTGGCAAGGGAATCGTTGATTCCAAGGATCAAGCCGGTGATCTGTACGCGGTTCTCGAGATCGTCGCACCATTGGCCGACGAAATCACCGATGAGGATCGAGACGCCCTCCGGGAAATGGGGCCTCGGCTTCCAGATCCCCGGGGTGAGACCCCCTGGGCGGGCGAAGTCGGCGCCGACTGACCATCCGCCCTCGAACCTTGACGAGTTGCTCGCATGACCGACGGCCAAGCCGACCAGAAGCCCGCGAACGCCCCCGCTCGCACCGAACCGGTGACGGGCGTCCCGA
>CAJWFU010000013.1:0-14128 GCA_913031315.1 uncultured Phycisphaerae bacterium
CGCCCGGAGCTGATCAACCGGATCGACGACACCGTCATCTTCCAGCAGCTCGGTCGGGAGCAGCTCGCCGGGATCGTCGGCATCCAGCTCGAACTTCTCCGAGGGCGGCTCGCGGAACGGGAACTGCACATCGAGATCACCGACGATGCCATGAAGGCGCTCGCGGCCGAAGGATTCGATCCGCAGTTCGGTGCCCGGCCGCTCAAGCGAGTCATCCAGCAGCGGATCGAGAACCCCATCGCGACCCGGATCCTCTCCGGGCATTACGAGCCTGGCGACACCATCGTGGTCACCACCACCGGCGAGCAGTTCGTCTTTGATCGTCGGCCGGCCCCTGACCCTGACCCTGGGATCGAAACGGTCGAAGCGGTTCCAGCCGCGGACTGATCGACTCACCTCTGGCCGCCGGAACCGCCCACGGTTTCGGCGGCGATGGCCAATCCCGGTGATCGGGATCCGGCCTCAAGCGCCGGCGAGCCCGGGGCGAGTCTCGAGGGTGGTCACATATCGAAGTCGGAGCGGCGTCTCGGGCGTGAATTCGGTGGCTCCCGAGCGGGCCTCGGGCCCCTCGAACGCGCGACGGCCGAATGGGTTCGCGGCAAGCAGTCCGTAGGGGCGGGCATGCCAGTGAGTGGGGAAACCCGGATTTTCCTCGTGGTCCTCCACCGTGACTCGAACCAGACGTCCTCCGATCGGTCCTTCAGCGATCATCCTCGCCGATCGCCGACCCCAGCAATCACGATCAAGAACGCCCTCGGCATTCTCCAATCGCCCTCTCGCGTTCGAACCCTCGACTCGAAGAGTGGGCGCCAATCGCATCGCGAACAGGCCTTCCTTCGTGTCGCCCAGAACCAGCCGCTCTCGGATCGGTACGAGTTCGATCGCGGTTTCGATCCGATGTCGATCCGGGCGGGCCGAGAATCGAAGCGTACGGGTCTCGATCGCCACCCGGCCCCGCGGCCCCACCCAGTCCGCCACGAACCTGATGGTGTCGTCACCGACCGTTTCATGTCGCCGAACCACCACCCGGCACGCCGGGTCATGCCAGAAGTCGAGTCCACCGACATCTCCGTGAGCGAACCAGAGGCCACGGTGATGCGGATGATCGGTGGATTCACCGGGGCGACGCTCGAACGGAAACGCCCTCACGACGAGCCGTTCGCCGGGCGCGTGCAAGGGGAAGATCGCGGGCGTTCGTTCCGCCGGACCGAGTCGAACAGTGCAGAATGCGTCCGCACCCGCCCGAACGTCGAGCTGGTTGGGAGCGTTTCGTCGCGGGGTGATCCGGATCGGCAGCGACCGATCGGTGATCGCCACGATCGGTCGGGTCCGGGCATCGAAGATCGCCCGCTGGTTGGACAGCGCCGACACCCGATGCCGAGGCGGCGGCGTGTGGGCCTCGAGCAGGACGAACCCGTCGTATCCATCGGTCGACACTCGTTCGAGAAGATCCACGATCGGATACTCGACGGTGTCGAGTTCACGGACGTGCATGGTCTGCCCGAAATGGGGCCGGAGTCGATCGTAGTGCCGTCCGAAACCCGGCCCCCGGAGATCCGTGGTGTTGCAGTTCCAACAGACACGGATCGCCGGATGATTCGCAATCGAAACGATCTCTTCGATGATTCGGGGATCGGCGCACCCGCCGTGCACCTCCAGCCGGAGCTCCTGTCCGTGATCGGAGGCGAACGGCCCGAGCGCGGCGAGACTTCGACCGATCTGATCGATGGTCGTCGTTCGCTCCACGCCCCGATGGAATGAATCCGGTTTCACCTTCACGCCGGTCGCTCCGAGCGCCGCGGAGCACTTCAGAAATCTCCGGACCGACGCCATCGACGCCTCGAGGCGGGCCGGATCCGGCGAGTCGAAGCGCTCGTCGCTCCCCAGGCCGACGAGCGTGACCGGAGAATCATCGAACTGCGCCCGGACCTCGGCCAGTTCGGCCGGAGCAAGCGACGGCTCCACTCCATGCGCATGGGTGGTGCGGAGTTCCACCCCATCGAGTCGGGAGGCTTCACACGCCGCGATCAACGCCGCACGTTCGAGATCCCGTCCCCAGAGATAGGTGACCAACCCGAATCGCGGAACCGATCCACCGGGAGGGCGAGTCGCGCGGATTCGCTCCGCCCAGGCCCCGCAGGTCGCGGCGGCGGCGGCCGTGCTCACAAAGAGGCGACGATCGATCATGAACGGAGCTCCCGGCCGGGGCGATCAGAAGAGGAAGGGTTCCCGACACTCGCGGACCAGCATTCCAGTGGCTTCCGGGTCACCCATGACCCGAGTCCCCTCGGCATCGACTCGAAGCGGTCGACCCAGCACCAACGGCGTGGCGTCGAGATCGATCTCGTTGGCTCGCAGGTGACCTTGCATCCGGGCCCAGGCCTCCGACCCGATCCGGTCGCCCGAGAAGGCCGTGTCGATCTCCTCCACGGAGGAGGTTTCACCGAGACGGTGAGACAGGATTCCCAGGTGGCAGTACGCGGACGAGAGATGCCCGTCCCGAATGGAGGCGTTCAACAAGGTCGAATCGTCCGCCTTCACGGCCGCGACGAAGTTGGCGAAGTGGTCTCCGCCACCCTTCCACTCCTTCTGCTTCACGCCATCGCGGTCGATGTGGTCGGCCCAGGAATAGGAATTCGAGATCCGGACCACACCGTTCTCTCCATGGATCACGTTTCCGATCGACTGGCCCTCGAATCGATCCATCTCCCACTTGTCGGATTGCGAGGCCTTGTCCCGGGGCAGGCCACGAACCTCGAAGACCAGCGGAACGCCCTCACAATCGAAGACCGCGACCTGGGTGTTCGGACTGTCTCCGGCGTCGGCCTCACCCATCCGTCCACCCACCGAAGTCACTCGCCGCGGCATTCGGTCGCAATCAAGAGCCCAGCGAGCGATGTCCATCTGATGGATGCCCTGATTTCCAAGATCGCCGTTGCCGGTGTGAAGATCCCAGTGCCAGTCGTAATGAAGTCGGGGCCGCTGAAGCGGGCGGTAGCCGACGGGGCCCAGCCAGCGGTCGTAGTCCAGGCTGGCGGGTGCGAATCGAGGCGACTCCACGGTGCCGATGGGTCGTCGCGGCTTGTAGCAGAGGCCGCGTGAACAATGCACCTTTCCCAGCCCGCCTGCATGAACGAAGTCGATCGCGTCCCGAACGCTTCGAGCCGAGCGCCCCTGGGTGCCGGTCGCACAGATGCGTCCATTTCGCCGGGCCGCCGCCATGATCCTGGCACCCTCGTCGACCACGTGCGAGACCGGCTTCTCGACGTAGACGTGCTTGCCTGCATCCAGCGCCCAACAGGCCAGCATCGCGTGGGTGTGATTCGGGGTCGCGATCGCGATGGCGTCGACGTCATCCCGCTTCAGGAGCGTTCGGACATCTCCGGTCGTCTCGACCGTGAAGCCGGCTCGATCCTTCGTGCCCGCGGCGCATTCAGCAGCCCGCCGAGCGAGCACTTCCGAATCGACGTCGCAGAGCGCGACCACCTCGCAACCTGGCTGCGCCTGCAACCCCTGAACGTGATTCCAACCTCGGCCTCGAACCCCGACCACCGCCACGCGAAGGGTCCGGGAGCCATTCCGTTCTCGCGGGGTCTCGGACGCCGTCCCGCCCGGAGGCGGTTCCGACGCATCGGTGTTCACCGGCAGGACTGAAACGGCTGCCCCGGTGGCGGAGATCGCGAGAAAATCGCGACGACTGGTCCTGGAGGGTCGATTCATGACCCTGACGGTATCCGGTCCGGACGAGCGGACAACCTTCGATTCGTGAACTCGATCAGATGGTCGCGGTGGACGGCGAATCCGGCTTCTCACCATCGGTCGGGGACGAACCATCGAATCGCTCACGCACGACTTCGAAGATGACGTAAAGGACCGGGACGAAGAGCAGACTGAGAATCGTGGAGGCGATCATGCCGCCAAGGACCGTGGTTCCGATCGAATGGCGAGCATTCGCACCCGGCCCGGTCGCGAAGACCAGCGGGAGGACGCCGAGGATGAACGCAAAGGCGGTCATCAGGATCGGACGCAGTCGAAGACGCGCGGCTTCCATCGCGGATTCGATGATTCCTCGCCCTTCCTCACGCAGACCCTTGGCGAATTCCACGATCAGGATCGCGTTCTTGGCCGCCAGTCCGACCAGCATCAGCAGCCCGATCTGTCCGTAGACATCCAACGGAATGCCTCTGATCTGCAAGGCGATCACCGCACCGAGCACCGCCAACGGCACGGACAGCAGGATGATGAACGGCATCGACCAACTCTCATACAACGCCGCGAGCACCAGGAACACGATGATCAGGGAGAACCCGAAGATCGCGATCGAGGCCGAACCGGCCTTCAACTGCTGATACACGGTTCCGGTCCATTCGCCGCCCCACCCCTTGTCGATGAGTTCCGTCTGCGAGACCTCCATCAGCGCCTTCACGGCCTGGCCACCGGAGAAGCCCTTGGCCGGACCACCGAGCACCTGGGCGGATTCGTAGAGGTTGTAGTGCTGAAGATTGACCGGACCCGACACTTCGTGGAGTTCCACGAACTGCCGAAGCGGAATGGTCCCGCCGAAACGGCTGGGCACCCGGAGGGCCAGCACGTCGTCGAGGGTCATTCGGTCGGCGCCTTCAGCCTGCAGATTCACCTGATAGACCTGGCCGTACTGGTTCCAGTTGTTCACGTAGAACCCGGCAAGATGGATCTGCAACGTCTGGAAGACCTCGCCCATGGACGCCCCAAGCCGCTGCGCCTCGATCCGGTCGATGTCGAGTTCGACCTGCGGGTAGTCGGTACGGAGGTCGCAGAGGAGTCGGTCGATCTCCGGTCGGGCTTCGCACTTCTCGATGAAGGCGAGGGTGGCCGCGAGGAGTTCGTCGGTGCCTCGACCGAGGAGATCCTGGACTTCGTATTCGAACCCGCCCGTGGAACCGAGGCCGGGGATGGGCGGCGGATTGATCGGAATGACCGCCGCCGTCTCCATGCCCGCGAACTTCTTCTTGCAGACTTCCAGGAGGGCCGGGATCTGCTGTTCGGGATGGGTGGACCGCTCCTCCCAGTCATCGAGGATCGCGAAGACCACGCCGGTCGACATGTCGCTGTAGCCGTCGATGAAGTCGTATCCCGAGATGGCATCGACGCTGCTCACACCAGGGGTGTTGCGGAGTGTTTCGGCGATCTCGGCACAGACCGCTTCGGTCCGCTCGAGGCTGGAGCCGCTGGGGAGCGCCACGAAGTTGAAGAACCAACCCTGATCCTCCGACGGGACGAAGGCGGTCGGAGTGGCCTTCACTCGATCGAAGGTGGTGAAGAGAAGGACGCCGAAGACCACCAGGACCACTGGCCAGAGCCGGCGGGACAGAACCCCCACCAGACGACCGAAGCCCGAGGAGGTCGCGTCGAACGCATCATTGAACATCCGGAAAGGCTTGGGTCGGGACTCGCGTGATGTGTGCTTGAGCAGGACGCCGCAGAGCGCGGGGCTCAGACTGAGACTGTTGATCGCACTCAGGCCCACCGAGAAGGCGATGGTCAGGGCGAACTGGTTGTAGAGCTGACCCGCGATTCCGGGGGTGAAGGCGGTAGGCACGAAGACCGCCATCAGGACCACGGTGGTCGCCACGATCGGAGGGGTGACTTCCTTCATCGCCGCGATGGCCGCGTCTTTCCGAGAGAGCCCCTTCTCCAACTGCCGTTCCACGTTCTCCACCACCACGATCGCGTCATCGACCACCAGACCGACCGCGAGCACGAGCCCGAGCAGGGTCAGGGTGTTGATCGAGAAGCCGAAGGCCGCCAGCACCGCGAAGGTCGCCACCAGAGAGACCGGGATCGCGATGATCGGGATGAGGGTCGTGCGCCAGCTCTGCAGGAAGATGAAGACCACGATCACCACCAGGCCGATGGCCTCCAGCAGGGTCACGAACAGCTCGTTCATGCTGTTCTTGACGAAGATCGTGCTGTCATAGGCGACGATCGCTTCCGTGCCGTCGGGGAAGCGGTTGGCGTTCTTCATCTTCTCCAGATACGCCCGGACACCGTTGGCCACTTCCATGGCATTGGAATCCGGACGTTGGAAGATGCCGAGCAGAGCCGCCGGGCGATTCTGATAAGTGGCGGTGGAGGTGTAGTTGCTCGCGCCGAGTTCCGCCCGGCCGATGTCCTTGATTTGGACCATGGATCCATCGTCGTCGACCTTCACCACGATCTCTTCGAACTCTTCGGCGCTGCGGAGCTGGCCGAGCGTCTTGAGCTGGTAGGTGTAGGGAACGGCTTCGGGGACCGGAGGGGCGCCGATCATGCCCGCCGCGATGTCGACGTTCTGGTCCTGGATCGCGTTGACCACGTCGTTGGGCGTGATCTCGAGCTCCGACATCCGGTCGGGGTTGAGCCAGATTCGGATCGAGTAGTCCTGGAGACCGAAGTTGGTGACCTGACCGACGCCCGGAATTCGGGCGAGGTCGTTCACCATGTTGATCTCGGCCCAGTTGCCGAGAAAAGCGCCGTCGTATCCCGCGTCCTCGCCACTCAACGTGACGAAGAGCGTGATGTCGGTCTGGGCCTTCTTGATCGAGACCCCGGATCGCTGGGTCACCTCGGGGAGCTGCCCCAGGGCGGTCTGGACCATGTTCTGGATATCCACCGCACCGATGTCGATGTCGTACCCGACGTCGAAGGTGACGGTGATGGCGGCAGAACCGTTGGCGGTCGAGTTGCTGGACATGTAGATCATGCCCTCGACCCCGTTGATCTGCTGCTCGAGCGGCGTCGTGATGACCCGACTCACAACCTCCGCGCTGGAACCGGGGTAGCCCGCGGTGACCTGAACGGTCGGCGGCACGATCGCGGGAAACAGCGCGATGGGGAGGCTGAACATCGACAGCCCACCCACCACCAGCATGAGGATGGCGAGCGCGCTCGCGAAGATCGGCCTTGAGATGAAGAAACGGCTCACGCCGACAGGCCCTCCGTGCGGGGTGTGGAGATGATCAAGAATCACCTCCCGAATGACGGTTCGCCGAAGCCGGGTCGTGACCACTGGCCTTGGCGGCAGGAGATTGCGCCGGGTGCGTCCCACCCGCCTTGGTGGCGGAAGGTTTCCCCGCCGGAGTCGGAGCGTTCGCCTGCTTCGCCGCGGTGGCGGCGTCCTGCAGGAACGTCTTCATGGTCTGGGTCGTGGCCTTCACGGTTCCGCCGGTCCGCAGGGCGAGCGGGTTGCCGCTCACCACCACCTTGGTTCCGGTCTTGACGCCTCCGACCACCCGCATGCCCTTCCACTGGGCACCGGTCGTGACATCCTGCCGAAGAAGCTTGTCATCCTCGACCACCCACACGAAGGAGTGCTGGGGGTCCTGGTAGATCGATGCTTCGGGCACCACCACCTGGTTCTTCAATTCACCGAGATCGACGATCAACTCGGTGACGAGCCCGGGAAGCACCCGGCCATCGGGGTTCGCGAATCGAGCTCGAGCCAGGAACGTCGAGGTGGAGGAATTCGCGGTGTTGTCGACCAGATCCAATTCGCCCTTGAGTGGCGTGCCATCGGTCTGTCCCGGAATCGAGATCGAGACCTTCACCGTGGTCGAGGGCCAGAGCTCGAGGAATTCGGGGGCCTCTTCGCCCGAGGGTTCGAACACCACCCTCATCGGGTCGAGCTGAACGATCGTGGCCAGGGTCGAGGGATCACCCACGCCACCGACCACATTCCCGACGTCGACCAGACGTTCCCCGATCCGCCCGGCGAAGGGGGCGCGGACTTCGGTGTAGCCCAGGCGGATCTCCGCCTCGATCCGTGCCGCACGGGCCGATTCGAGCCGGCCCCTGGCGGTCGCGAGATTGGCGGCGTACCCGTCGAAATCCTGACTGGAGATGGCGCCACTCTCCACCAGAGGAGCGTTGCGTTCGTAATCGGCCCGGGCGAGGCGAACGTTCGCTTCCGCTTCGAGGACGGCACCATCGGTCTGGAGCAGGTCCGCTTCGTACGGAGGCTGCTCGATGACGAAGAGGACTTCATCCTCGGACACCATCGAGCCTTCTTCGAAGAGTCGTTCCTCGAGGAAACCCTCGACCCGCGCGACCAGATCGACCTGCATCACCGCCTGCGTGGTTCCGGGATACCGCCGAAGATTCGGGATGTCCTGGGTTTCCGCCGCGACCACGGTGACCGGAAGTGCCGGAGGAGTCGGTTTCGCCGCGGGCTTGCTCCCGCCACAACCCACGAGGGGCAGGGCCGAGACGGCGGCGACCAACGAGAAGAAGGCGACCGTTCCGAAATATCGGGGGGCAGTCGCGTCGAGCATGGTCCGGGTCATCCCTGCGTCTCCTGCGCCGTATTCGGCGAGTCTTCCTTCGAGGCGCGAATCGCCTTTTCCTCGATGTTCCAGGCACCACCGAGCGCCTTGTAGAGTCCCACGACGTTGGCGGCGACCTGGCCTTCCGCCAGGGCGAGCTGCTGCTCCGCCGCCAGTCCTTCTCGTTCAACTTCCAGCAACGCCTGAAGATCATCGACTCCGGCCTCGAAACGATCTCGAGCCAGAACCATCGCCGCGTCGTAACTGTTCACCGTGTCGCGAAGGCGACGACGCTCTTCGAGCGTCGAGGCGAAGGCGATCAGGGCGGTTTCGACCTCGGCCACCGCTTGCAGGACGGTGGCCTCGTAGGCCAGCAGTGCCTGCTGAGACTGCTCGTTCCGGACCTTCACGACATCTTGCAGCCGGCCTCCAGTGAAGATCGGCCAGCTGAATTCAAAGCCGAGCACGCCCCCGAGGGCGCTTCGGGTGAACCAATCATCCAGATTGGAGCTCGCGAAGCCACCGGTGCCCGTGATGCGGAACGCCGGATACAGGGACGCTTCCGCGACGCCCACCGCAGCCGCGGCGACCATGACGGTTCGTTCGGCGGCTCGGACGTCGGGGCGATGTCGAATGGCGTCAGCCGGAATTCCGACCGCGATCGCGTTCGAGGACTGCGGAATCGGCCGTACTGGATCCATCGATGCACGGAATGCTTCGCGGAGGGGGCCTGCGGCTTCGCCGATCAGCACCGAGATCCGGTTGACCGCGGCGGCGACCTTCTGTTCGAGGGGTGCAAGCTGGGCCGCCGCGGATTCGTACGCGGCCCGGAACTGAAGCACTTCCAATTCCATCTTGGTCCCGCGGGCGGCTTCGGCTTCGATGATCTCGAGGGTTTCCTTCCGCGAGCGAACATCTTCCTCGAGGGTGAGCCCCTGAAGTTGATAGGTCCGGGCCTCAAGGTAGCTCAAGGCCACTTCGGCCCGGATCGAGACCAGCGCGTCACGACGATTCTCGATCTGAACCTGGCCTTCGCTCTCCGCCCCCTCCATCGAGCGACGGACCCGGCCCCAGAGATCGATCTCCCAACCCAGATCGAGGGTTCCGGTGTAGTACCGGCTGGGTGACTTGATGTCGCCTCCGGACGTCCGTGAGCCATCGGAGAAGTTCGCATCGACATTGGTATCGACGGTCGGGAAGAGGTCCGAAGCCGCAATCCCATATTCCGCCCGGGCTTGCCGGATCCGACTCGAGGCGATCCGCAGATCCAGATTCCTGGATTCCGCCAGCGCGATGAGATCATCGAGCATCGGATCATCGAACGTCCGCCACCAGGCCTCCGGCTCGTACCGGCCGGGCTCCAGCCCTCCCAACAACTCCGTGTGCCACGAATCCGGCATCACCAGATCTGGCGGCGTGGGATCCGGCCCGACCATGCACCCAACCGGCACGGTCACCAGCATCGCCGTGACCGCGATGACTCCCGATCTTGTCTTCCGCGATTTGAACATGGGCGAGATCTTAACCGGCCCATGGACCCTCGACACCGCCGAAGCCGCCGAGACCCCACAGCATCTCATCGGTCGGCGGTAGGATCAGGGCCGTAGATCGGCGGGGTCGTCCATCCCCCCGGTACTCCGGCACGCCGAGAGGTCGACACCGTGAAGAACCGCCTCCCCCACCGAACGTTGTTTCGGCTCATCGTCCCATGCTCCATCCTGCTCCTTGCCGGCTGTGGAGACTCCAATCCTGCTTCAAACCCCGGCGACGAGTC
Source organism: uncultured Phycisphaerae bacterium (assembly GCA_913031315.1). Lineage (GTDB taxonomy): Bacteria > Planctomycetota > Phycisphaerae > Phycisphaerales > SM1A02. The sequence goes on from CAJWFU010000013.1 coordinate 10,054, forward strand.
GGGAGCTCGTGTTTCCTGGCGTTCATTGCCGGCGGAAAGTCTCGCCGCCGCGTCCAACTGCACCGCGTGTCACACGGCGGATGAGGTCACGCTTGCTCGCCTCGGCCCCGCCACCGCACCCGAAATCCTTGGGGATCGGGGAATCGGCAGCCGACTGTCTCCCGCGGCCATTCGAACCCGAATTAGTGGTCACGGTGCGGATATCGGCCTGCGAATGCCGGATCTGCTCCACGGACTCCCGGAAGAGGAACGGGCCATCGCCACCTTGGAACTGGTGCACTTCCTCGCTTCCCAGGGCGGGCCACTCACCCCCCAAGATGCGATGATCGAAGTCGCCACCGCCGAAATCACCAAGGGCGAAAACCTCTGGAACTCCATTGGCTGCGTCGCCTGCCATGGCCCGGACGCGGGAAAAGGAATCGGGATGCAGGGATTGGCCGCGGCTTGGACCCGTGAATCCCTCGCCGATTTTCTGACCGATCCTCTCTCGGTGCATCCCAGTGGACGAATGCCGTCGATGAATCTCTCGGACGTCGAGGCCTCGGACCTCGCCGCCTTTCTCCTGACCCAACCATCCACATCCATCGCCACCCCGACCGCGACCGTGGCGGCCCGACCCGGCCTGCGGCTCGAGATGTGGAACGAGACCTTCGACGGCCTCGGACCGATGGACGAGAAGCGTCGGCCGGACCTCGAGGATCGAATCCCGGTCCCCGGGGTGGGTCCGGGGGCTGGCCGGGACGACTTCGGCCTCCGCCTGAGCGGAGAGATCGAAATCCCCGCCAACGGACGTTGGAATTTCTACCTCAGCAGCGACGATGGTTCCGGCCTCCGGATCGGCGATCAACTGGTCATCGATCACGGCGGCGTCCATTCTTCCGGCGCGAAGCGCGGAGCGATGAATCTGGAGGCGGGACGGCATCCCATCACCATCTCGATGTTCGAACGAAGTGGTGGTGAGGAACTCAGTCTTTCCTGGAGCGGCCCCGGGGTGGCTCGCAACCCGATTCCGGCCGCCGCCTTCTCCGCGGATGCCGCGGTGCTGGATCCGGGCTGGGCACCGTTCGAACTCGACCAGTCGCTGGCCGATGCCGGAATGGAACGCTTCGCTCGGACCGGTTGCGCCGCCTGCCATGCTCCCAGTCTGCCGCGGCCCCGAGACCTCGCCAACCTTCCCCCACTCGGTTCACTGTCCGCGGGCGGCGGTTGCCTGGCCGAGGTGGTGCCGGTCGGTGCCCCCGACTACGGGTTCACCGAGGAGGAAAGAGCAGGCCTCGATGATCTCGTTCGCAACGTCGCGTCGCTGGAGGAACCCCTCCCGGCCGATCTTGCCGTCGCCCATGCCATGCACCGGCTCGATTGCATCGCCTGCCATGCCCGTGAAGACGTCGGCGGCCCGACCCCCGAGGCCATGGCGAGATTCGTGAGCAACGATGATGCGGAACTGGGGGATGAAGGACGGATCCCTCCCGCCCTGGACGACGTCGGAAACAAGCTGCGACTGACGGCGCTGCAAGAGATCTTCAAAGACGGCAAGAAGGTCCGTCCCTACATGCAGGCTCGCATGCCGGTCTTCGGATCCGAAGCCCTGGGTGACCTCGCCCTTGATCTGGCGGCGACCGACGCCATCAACCGCGATGCGGCGGAACCGCCCTTCACTCCCGAACTCGCGGAGATCGGTCATCGGCTGGTCGGAACCGACGGCGTTTCCTGCGTTCAATGCCACACCGCGGCGGGGCATCCCGCCCTCGGCGTCCCCGCGGTCGATCTCGCCACGATGTACGAGCGTCTCCGGCCGGGCTGGTTTCGCAAGCATCTTCTGGATCCGCAGAAGACCAATCCCGGCACTCGCATGACCGCGTTCTGGGGCAACGGAGGAACCGAGCGAATTCTCCCCGACGTTCTCGGAGGTGACCCGGTCAAGCAGGTCGATGCGATTCGTGCCTACCTCGCATTGGGCGAATCCATGCCGATTCCGCGAGGCGTGATTCCTGATGCGGATGAATACGCCTTGATTCCCAGCGACCGGCCCATCGTCTTCGGTACTTTCATGGAGGATGTCAGTCCTCGCACCATCGCGGTCGGCCTTCCTCAGAACGTTCACTACGCCTACGACGCGGAACACGGACGACTGGCCCGGATGTGGCGAGGTGACTTCATGGATGCTCGAGGCACCTGGCACGGCCGAGCCGGCCAGCTGGAGTCACCCGCGGGATCGAGCATGCTCGAGCCCCCTGCGGGACCGGCGATCGCGGTGCTCGAAAATCGAGCCGCACCGTGGCCCGAAGCCTTCAGTCGGGATGCCGCGGGCATCCGGAACGGGTCCTGGCGATTCGCCGGACGAAGCACGGACCAAGACGGTCTGCCGGTCTTCCACTCTGAAGTCGATGGCGCCCGAATCAGCGAACGCCCCCACCCCCGCTTGGCGGCGGGCGGTGCACGACTGGTTCGTGAGTTCACGGTGGCGAGTGATTCCGGCCGTGGCGACCTGTTCGCCCGGGTCGCCGTGGCCTCCTCCATCAAGCCTGCGGGGGGCGAGGGCCGGGATCGTCGATGGCGAACGGAAGACGGCACGACCTTGACGATTTCGGGGGCCGAGTCTTTCGTCCGCGAGGGTGCCGACGGAACGACCGAACTGTTGATCAAGGTGCCGTTCCGAATGTCAGGACGGGAAGATGCCATGTTCGAAGGCGTCTTCGAGATCGAAATGGGATGGTGATTCGCCACCCGGCGACGACTGCAAGGAGCGAGTCCATGAATCGAAGCCTGCTAACCGTGACCGTGGCCGTGGCCGCGATCTCCTGCGTTCCGTCCGGATTCCCCGCGCTCGCGAGTCCCGCGGAGGAGTCCGACTACTGGACGATTCGGACGCTGCCCGAACCCGAAGGTCTCGTGCTCGAGGTGGGTGGCCTCCTGGCGCTGGGAGGCGGAGAAGTCATGGCATGCACCCGTCGAGGCGAGGTCTGGGTGATTCAGAACGCCTTCGATCCCGCGGCCACCACCGCGGTGCTGGCCGGCTCCGAAGCGGATGCACCCGATGATGACACCCCTCGGGTCAGGTACACGCTTTTCGCAGACGGTCTGCAGGAACCTCTCGGGCTCGCGATCACCCCCGCCGAAGATGTGAAGCGGCAAGCGGCCATCGCCGCCGGACGCCGGTGGAACGGTCCGGTCTTCGTCTCGCAGCGCGGCGAGATCACCAGGATGGAGGACGTGGACGGTGATCGGTCCATGGACCGGATGGAAACCATCTGCGACGACTGGGCGATCAGCGGGAACTACCACGAGTACACCTTCGGTCCGGTGTTCCAGTCCAACGGCGATCTCTGGTTCACCCTCAACCGCCCGTTCGGAACCGAGCCCTTCGGCAAGAAGGACTGGCGAGGATGGGCGATGCGGATCGGTGCGGATGGAACCATGCAACCCGAGGCCGCGGGATTGCGATCACCCTGTGGGGTGGCGGTCGGTCCCGACGACCGCGTCTACTACACCGACAATCAAGGCGAGTGGTGCGGCGCCAGCAAGATGTCGATCATCGAGCCGGGAGACTTCCACGGACACCCGTGGGGAATCGCAAGCACCCGACGTCCGGAATCCAACGTCGAATTCCCCGGCGAGATCCCGGACGGCGTTCCGATGCCCGAGGCCGCGAAGACGATCCCCCGATTCAAGATGCCGGTCGTCTGGTTTCCCTACGACAAGTGCGGCAAGAGCCCGGGCGAGGTGGTCTGGGATGTCGACGGCGTGCTCGGCCCGTTCTTCAAGGGCCAGGGTTTCATGGGTGACCAACACCACGCCGCGATCTATCGAATCTTCACCGAGGAAGTCAACGGCCACGTGCAGGGTGCCGTCTTCCCCTTCCGGCAGGGATTCCAGTGCGGGATCATCCGGATGGCGTTCGGGGAGGACGGGTCGCTTCTGGTCGGTGAGACCAACCGTGGCTGGGGTGGCAAGGGAACGGAGATGTGGGGAGTCGAAGCCCTGACCTGGAACGGTGAGACACCGTTCGAGATCCAGAAGATGCAGGCGACGCCCGAAGGCTTCCGCCTCACTTTCACCCGGCCGTTCTTTCCCG
>CAJWFU010000014.1:0-13553 GCA_913031315.1 uncultured Phycisphaerae bacterium
CAAACTGCTGACCGAGATGCAGCCCGACCGGTTGGAAGATCTGATTGCGGCGAATGCGCTCTACCGCCCCGGCCCGATGGATCTCATTCCGGACTACAACGCGCGGAAGCATGGGCGGGAGTCGGTACCGAGCGTGCACCAGATCGTGGATGAATACACCGCTGAGACCTACGGGATCATGGTGTATCAGGAGCAGGTGATGCAGGTGTTGCACGGCCTTGGCGGTATTCCGCTGCGGCAGGCTTACACCGTCATCAAGGCCATCTCGAAGAAGAAGATGAAGGTGATCGACGGTGCGAGGGCGGACTTCGTCTCCGGTGCGGCATCGCATGGTGTGAGTGACGTTCAGGCGACCGAGCTCTTCGATCTCATCTTGAAGTTCGCGGGATACGGTTTCAACAAGAGTCACTCGACGGGCTACGCGATCGTGGCCTACCAGACGGCCTACCTGAAGACCTATTTCCCCGCTCAATACATGGCAGCGGTGCTCACCTTCGAGAGTCAGGCCAAGAAGGTCGAGGATTGGGCGATCTATCTTGAAGACTGTCGCCGAGTGGTTCTTCCGGATTCGACGGCCGAAGCCGCGAAGATCGGGGTGGAGGTTCGTCCCCCTGATGTGAATCACTCGGGCGAAGATTTCTCCGTGGTCTTCGAGCAGGGAGAGCGGCCCACCAATTCGACCGGTCACATCCGCTTCGGTCTTCAGGCGATCAAGGGCATCGCCAAGGAGGCGATCGCATCCATCGTCGAAATCAGGGCGAAGGATGGTCCCTTCGAGTCACTGCACGAGTTCTGTGAACGCATCGATCATGCTCGGGTCAACGTGAAGGCGATCGAGTCGCTGATTCGCTCGGGCGCTCTGGATTCACTGCACGGCGAGGACGCGAGGGCCGCGATGCTGGTCGCGGCGCCGGACGCGTTTCGGGCAGGCAAGTCGCTGGCGAGCGATCGGTCTGCGGGGCAGAACATGCTCTTCGGTGGAGGTGGCGATGATGCGACGGATGGTGCCGAAGCCAGTCCCCGCATGCCGCTGCCGGAGACCAAGCCGTGGGATCGGATGACTCGTCTGGCGGAGGAGAAGGAGTCGCTGGGGTTCTTCATCTCGGGTCATCCTCTGGATGACAACGAAGGTTCGATATCGGAATTCTGCAACGCGACCACGGCGAGCATCGGCAACCTTCCCGATGGGGGCCGAGTCGTCCTCGCGGGTGTGGTGAACCGGGTCCGACCGGTGGTCACCAGAACTGGTTCGAAGATGGCGATGTCGACCTTGACGGACAAGCACGGAACGATCGATGCCGTGATCTTCAGCGATGCCTTCGCCAAGCACGGGGCGGAATTGCAGATCGATCGGATCGTGGCAGTGGTCGGGTCATTGGAACTCGGTCGAGGCGAGCCTCAGATCGTGGTGGATGAGATCTTCCCGGTCGAGGACCTCCCGGCTCGGCTGGCGACTCGCCTCGAGTTGCTGTTCGACGAATCGGTGGGTGCTGCGGATGACGATTCCAGCGGAATGGTCGGAGGCGACGAATCGGTCGAACATCGAATGCGATTCGTCTCGGGTCATCTCAAGCAGGTCTCCCGCAGCGTTCAGGCCCTCTCCGGGCGGCCGGTCGAGACGGTCATCCATCTCCGGTTGGTCGATGGTCGCCAGGTGGTCATGTCGTCTCCCGGACTGCGAGTCGTACCCACGGGAGAGCTGGTCTCGCGATTGCGGGACGCGGGCGCAGACGGGGTCCGGGTGCGAGGTGGTCATATCCCCGCTCGGCCGCAGGATGGTCGTCGCCGCGGGCCACGGGTCGCCGCGGGCGAATAAAGCCCGTCATTCCCTCCCGGTCGCTTCAGGGCATCAATCGGGTGGTGGTCCAGGGGCCTTCCGCCGTTCGCTGGTAAACCGCTCGGTCGTGCAGTCGAAACGGATGCCCCTGCCAGAATTCGATTCGGTCCGCGATGATCCGGTACCCGCCCCAGTGGGGCGGCCGCGGAGGTGCCGCATCTCCTGGAAATCGGGCATCGATCTCGGTTCTCCGGGCTTCGAGGGCGGCTCTGGACGCGATCGGCTTCGACTGATCACTGGCCCAGGCGTTCAAGCGACTTTCTCTCGCCCGACTCTCGTAGTAGGCATCGCTCTCGTCGTCGGCGATCTGCTCCACGTGCCCTTCGATCCGCAGTTGGCGGTCGAGAGGGTCCCAATGGAAGACGAGGGCGGCCACATGGTTGGCGGCCAGGTCGTCACCCTTGCGGCTGTCGCGATTGGTGAAGAAGACGAATCCCCGCTCATCGAACTGCTTCAGGAGGACGATGCGGGCGGAAGGCCGGCCATCGGTGCCGAGGGTTGCCAGGGTCATGGCATTGGGATTTGGAAGTCCGGAGGTTTCCGCGGCCTCGTGGAACCACGTGGCGAACTCGGGCATCGGGTCGGCGGGAGGGTGGTCGAAGTCCATGCGAAGGTTCCGAATCATCGGTGAGGTCTGGGTGATCAAACTTCTGGAACATTGGTTTCGTTCGATTCCGGAGTTTGGAGTCGCTCGGAATCATCGAGCAGCTTCTGCATGTCGATCTGGTCGACTTCGTTCGGTTGGATGTCGCCCAGGTGTCTGGCGTTGAGAATGCCGGTTCCGGGGGGCGGTCGTCGGGTGGCCTTCTTTTTTTTGGCTGAGGTCGCCATTTTCGGGCCTCGATCGTCTTCCTCGGAGACGGGGGGCGAAGCCACTTCTTCGATCGAGTCCGGATCTTCGGGATCGATGCCAAAGACCCGAAGCCAGTGTTCGACCTGGCGTCGATCTGCCGGGTGGCCGTTGGAGCGATGATCATTCCTTCTGGCTTTCGCCGAACCGGAGGTCGAGAGGCGGCGGTCTTCGGCGAGTTGTTCGAGGAAGGTCTCGGAGGTGATGACGTTGGCTCGTCGTCGCCTCGTGGCGTGGAGAATCTCCCGATCGCTGGTCACGACCCGGAGTCGCCGCGGTGCGGAGGACCTTTTGACGAATCGCATGATCGCATCGTCCGCCTTGACGCCGGGGCCCGCGAACATCACGTCGACTCCGCGGGTGGCGACTCGATGGGGTTTCGGTGTTCCGTCGCAGACCAGAATCGTCGAGTCCCCGCGATAGCGGCTACTTCCGATCAATTCTGCGAGTTCCTCGAGATCGATGCCGGCGAGGTCTGGCGGGAGTACTCCAACGACGTGGAGGACGTTGTAGGCATCGACAAGGGTGGGCATCGGAATCGATCGTAGCTTCTGGCGTCTTCACGCGGGCGTCTTCCTGCCGCGAGTGAGATCAGAGGACGCCGTGACTTCCGGGCAAAAGAAAACACGGTGCGGCCAAGGGCCGCACCGTGTTTGGTTTCGTATCGGTGTTGATCAGCCGCGGCGACGCGAGCGGATGCCTGCAAGGCCGGCGAAGGCCATCAGGCCTGCGGGACCCGGAACCACGATCAGGAAGTCCTGGGTGGTGGGGTCCGTCAGTCCGAGCAGTTGTCCGAAGCCCAGGAAGTCTCCCTCTCCGTTGCCGAGGCCGCTCAGCCAGCCCGCGGCGAGAGTGTTGACCGTGCCTGAAGAATTGAACCTGGCGTTCCCGGTCGACAGATCAAGATCGGCAAGGAGGCCTGTGGTCGTCACCGCATCCGAGTCCTGATGGGTGATCTCCCAGATGACCATGGCAAACGCGGCCGACTGGTTGCGGGCATCGCTGCCGGTGGCGTCGGACATGTCGAAGTAATGGCGGGCGTAGAGATCACGGATCAACTCAGCTCGGAGGGAGCCCATCGGGCCGGGACCGGGAGGAGCTTCGGGCACTTCCTCGACCTCGACGGCGTCGAAGGTCTTGGAGGATCCAACGTTGATCCCCTCAAGGATCTGGACGCAGAAGCTGCTGGAACCATTGTCCCAGTTCAGACGACCGGCAGACACGGTGCGATCAAAGGTGTCACCCGTGGCGGTGTCTGAGAAGTATGCCGAAACGGCGCGGGCCGGGGTCACGCTGGCGAGCGTCAGCGTGATGTCGGTATCGCCAGCTCGGATGACGTCGGCCGAAGCAGAGGTTGCAGTGGCTGCCAGAGCGAGAGCGAAGATCGGCTTGTGGTACATCTCAGGTGCTCTTTCTTCTCGAAACAAGAATGCTTTGTGGGCTGGCCGTCCAATAACGAGTCGGGCATCAAAGCTTGGGTTCAGAATGTGTTGGACTGGTGCGGGAACGGTTTGGCGGTATTCAGCAAACTGCTTGAAGGGCCGCCGGGGGAACAAATGAACGGGTCCGCGGGAACGGACTTCAGAAGCGCCTCAACAAACAAACTGAGAAAGCTTCTATCGCCCTCAGAACGAAGTTTCCAAGGATTGACGAAATGTTAGCAGGAAACATCCTCAAAATCACGGACTCAGTTTGCCTTTCATGAAAAGGAGCAACATCTGCGGAGGTGGGGTGTGAGTTCTCAGATCGAGTGAGCGATCTTAGTACCTGTCGATGAGGGCCTTAGCCTTGATTTTGCCCGTCCTGAATCTCTGGAAAATCGCCTGCAAACGGCAACTTGGACCATTCGGACTTATCCACGTTGGATTGGCGGAAACGCGAAGACATCGAAAGATCTCGGGAGGAGGCGTCCAAGACCCTTGCGATCGGGCACGGGATCCGTTGTAATACGCGGCTCCCCTGAAACCGGCCCTTATGGCCAGGAGTACGCACGGTATGGCGATTCGAATCAAGGCTCGTGGTGGTGAAAGCGCGGAGCAGATGCTCCGCCGCTTCAAGAAGCTCTGTGAAAAAGAAGGGCTCACCAAAGATGTCAAGAAGCGGCAGTACTACGAAAAGCCTTCCGAGCGCAGCCGGCGTGAAACCCGCAAGCGAGAAGCTCGCGTGGCCCGCGCGGCCATGATGGAACGCTGAACGAACGGCCACGGTCCCCATGCGGACCGTGGTTTTCGTATTTATCAGGCCGATTGCTGGCGATTCCTGACGGAATTGTCCTGATCGGTCCGATTCCTCATATTCCAGAAAGCTTCTTCTGAGTCGGCGACGTCCGAGTCGGAGGAAGAGTCCGTCGCCGATTTCCGCTTCGCGGGAGCCAAGGATGGAATTCTGGAAGAATCGCCCGAGGTTCTTCAGGGCGATGTCAACGTGATCCGAGCCGCTTCGGGTCACAGTTCCTCTCGTCACGGATCGGGTGTGACCGGATCTCCGGCTCACCCGAACGACACCACCCTCTTCGCGTCTCGTGAAGGATCCGATTCGATGCTGACCCAGATGTCCCCGACCAGTGTGTTCCTGGCCGAGTTGCCCTCGATTTCCGAGGCCCCGGCTTGGTTCCTCGCGCCGATCGGCGCCGTTGTCGCAATCATTGCCGCCGTTCTCTTCTACAAGAACGTGATGAGTCACAGTGAAGGCGACGATGAGATGATCCGAATCGCCAAGGCGGTTCGTGACGGGGCTGGCGCCTATCTCGGCCGCCAGAATCGAATCGTGACCATGGTCTTCTTCGGACTGCTGCTGGTCTTGTTCCTGATGTCGGTGGCAGGACTCCAGCACATCGTGACGGTCGGGGGCGTGGCGGTTGCCGGCCTGCTGTCCGGGCTCTGCGGTTTCTTCGGCATGAAGACCGCGACCAACGCCTCGGCCCGAACCACCGCCGCGGCCAAGGAATCACTGAACGACGGACTCACAGTGGCATTTCGAGCCGGTGCGGTCATGGGCCTGTGTGTCACCGGCTTCGCCCTGCTCGACATCTCGCTCTGGTTCTTCCTCCTCTACGTCATCTTTGGTTCGTCCTTCGACGCCGGTCTGGTGGACATCACCACGATCACCCTGAGCTTCGCCATGGGTGCTTCGTTGCAAGCCCTCTTCGCAAGAGTGGGTGGCGGTATCTACACCAAGGCCGCGGACGTGGGTGCGGACCTCGTCGGCAAGGTCGAAGCTGGTATCCCCGAAGATGACGCCCGAAACCCTGCGACGATCGCGGACAACGTCGGTGACAACGTCGGTGACGTGGCTGGCATGGGTGCGGACCTGTATGAGTCGTATTACGGTTCGGTACTCGCAGCCATGGCGCTGGCCGCCGCGGCTTCGATCCAGCTCTTCTCCCCGGAAGCAGCGGATACCGGTCTCAACAGCCTCAAGTTGGTGACGCTGGCTCCGGCCCTCGCGGGTCTCGGCATTCTCGCCTCGGTCCTGTCGATCTTCGTCGTTCGAACGAAGGAGGGAGCATCGCTGGCCCAACTCCTGAAGAGCCTCCACATGGGGGTCTGGACGAGTTCCTTGCTGATCGTCATCGGCTCCGCGGGGCTGCTCTGGTTCACCCTCGGGGGTGAGAGCATGGTGGCGGCTGGCGTGCACTGGCAGGGCCTTTGGGTCGCGATCATCGCCGGTCTCCTGTCCGGCCTGGTGATCGCCTGGGGCACCGAGCGGTACACCTCCTACGAGCATGCCCCCACGCAACGAATCGCCGAGCAGGCACAGATGGGCCCGGCGACGGTCATCATCTCCGGCATCGCCGAAGGTATGAAGTCGACCTGGATTCCTCTGGTGACCGTCGTGGTCGCGATTCTCGTGGCATTCGTCGCTGCCGGCGGTTCGGAAACCTTCCTGATGGGCGTGTTCGGAGTGGGCATCGCCGCGGTCGGCATGCTTTCAACCCTGGGCATCACCCTGGCAACCGACGCGTACGGCCCGATTGCCGACAACGCGGGTGGCAACGCCGAAATGACGCACCAGCCGCCGATCGTTCGCGAGCGAACCGACATGCTCGACTCGCTCGGAAACACCACGGCTGCCACCGGCAAGGGATTCGCGATCGGCTCTGCAGCCCTCACGGCGCTCGCCCTGCTGGCTGCCTACGTGATCACGGTCAAGACCAACCTCGGTGTGGTCTCCACGCCTCCGGAACAACTCGAGAACACGGCCGCGGTCTACGAAGGCTACGGGGTGTTCGCCATGAACAACGATCCCTCGGCCGAGACTCCCCAGCCTGCCGGGGCCCTGCTCCTTGCTCCCCGTGACCGTCAAACAATTGAAGCGGGCTTTGCGTCCGGCGACTGGTCGCTGAGTCAGGCTCGATCTCTCGGGAACGACCTCTATGTGATGGAGAAGGACGGGAATTCGTATCCCTTCGAAGTCGTCTCCGCCGAGACCGCGACCATTCCGCAGTTGCTGACCTTCTACAACGTGACCCTGATGAACCCCAAGGTTCTTTCCGGGCTCTTCCTCGGTGTCATGCTGGTGTTCGTGTTCTGTGCCATGACGATGAATGCGGTCGGACGAGCCGCCTTCGCGATGATCGACGAATGCCGCCGGCAGTTCGTGATCATGAAGGCCGCGTTCAAGAAGAACGGTCTCTCGGATGAGGACATCGCCGATCCGCTCAAGTGGCCGTATCGCGTCGACGTGGACGGCAAGGAGTACCCCGACTACGCATCGTGCGTCGACATCTCGACCGCCGGAGCCCAGCGAGAGATGGTCCTTCCGTCCCTCATGGCGGTCGCGGTACCGATCGTCGTCGGACTCATCCTCGGCGTGGCCGGGGTCATGGGGCTTCTCGTCGGGACTCTGGTCTGTGGCTTCGCGGTGGCGATCTTCATGGCTAATGCGGGCGGTGCCTGGGATAACGCCAAGAAGTACATCGAGACCGGCGAGTTCGGCGGCAAGGGCTCTGATTCTCACAAGGCTGGCGTGGTCGGCGACACCGTTGGAGACCCCTTCAAGGACACCTCGGGCCCGGCCCTGAACATTCTCATCAAGCTGGTGAGTGTTGTTTCCGTGGTATTCGCCGGACTCATCGTGAAGTTCGGCCCCTACATTTCCAGCATGATCGGACTGTGATCGTCCAGTGACGCGAACCAGATCGACCAAGAACCCAGAGCAGGTCCGGGCATTCGCCATCGAATGCGCCCGGACCTGTTCCGACATGAAGTGCACCGAGGTGGTGGTGCTCGACGTGACCGGTCTCAGCCAGGTCTCGGATTTCATCGTCATCGGAACCGGAACCAGCGATCGCCAGATGCGATCGGTCGCACAGTCCCTCGAGGACTACGGAAAGGAATGCGGTGACCCGCCGTTCCGGACCAATCGCGACACCGCCACCAGTTGGGTGGTCTCGGACTTCGTGGACACCGTGGTGCATCTCTTCGAGTCTTCGCAGCGGATGTACTACGACATCGAGACGCTCTGGCGAAATGGAGCCAGGGTGGAGTGGCGCCGCCCCGAGGATCTCAAGGGAACGGAAGCCGAAGACGCTCCGGGAACCTGAGCTGCAGGAGAGTGTGATGCTTCGGGAAGTGTTGTTCGCAAAGATCCACGGTGCCGCGGTCACTCAGTGCGACCCCGACTACGTCGGTTCGATCACCATCGACACCGAGCTGCTGGAGGCCACCGGCCTTCGGGTCAATGAAAAGGTCCTGGTCTGCGACGTGGACAGCGGCAGTCGATTCGAGACCTACGTCTTCAAGGGCGAGTCGGGCAGCGGCATCATCGGCATCAACGGGGCGGCCGCAAGGCTCACGGCCCCGGGGAACACGGTCCTCATCATGTCTTTCTGCCACATGACGCTCGAGGAGATGGAAAACCATCATCCGAAGGTGGCCATCATCGGCGAAGGTAACCGCATCGAACGGATGATCGCCTACGACCCCGACTGAATCGGGAAGTCAGGTTCCTTCCGGCGTTCGACCCCGAAGGTCGGAGATACCCATGAGACTCCGAACGATTCTCAGACGCGTGTTGTGCCCGGGAATCCTTCTCGCCCTCGTCGTGGGGCGAGTTGATGCCATCGATCTCGAGGGAACCTGGTGGGGGGAGGCCTCGGTGCCCGGCGGAGGGGTGTTCATTCAATTGGATGGTTTGCGCAACGCCGCCGACGACACCGCATCGAACGACGTCTCCATCTCGATACCCAGGCTCGGCCTGTTCGGTGGACGGCCTCGATCGATGGTGGCCCGCGAGGGCGGCCTGACGATCGTGGCGGCAGGGTCCGGGGTGGCAGTGGAGATCGATCTTCAGTCTCCAGCATCGCGAGATTCGAGATCGATGTCCGCAAGCATGGCGTTCATCGAGGGTCCGCCGCAGGTGACGGGCCTTGGCCGATTCGAATTCGTGATGAGTCTGCAGCCGCCGGTACGGAGACTCCCAGGTGCGGTCCGCCACGATGGAATGCTCGATCTTCCCGGAGGTGGGATTCTCCCCATCACGGTCGTCTTCGCCGAGGAAAACGGGATTGCATACGGGCTGATCGACATCCCGGCTCAGGGTGTTCAAGGACTTGTTCTTCTGCCAGTCGGTCTCGCGGCCCCGAAAGTCGACCCACGGGATCCTCCCCCGATCGAGTCGTATCCCGATGCCCGGGGGTGGCGTGTACCGGTTCCGATGGAAGCCTCTCTGGTCGTTCGACCGGAGGGCGACTCGCTTCTCGGACGATTTCAGCAGGGTCCGTTGACCCTTGACGTCGAATTTCAAAGAGCGATCGGGAGCAAGGTTCTGGCCAGCCGACGGCCGCAGGATCCGATGCCTCCTTTTCCGTATCGAGAAATCGAAGTCGAGGTGCCGGCGCCCGCAGGTCACGTGCTGGCGGGAACGCTTCTGGTTCCGGAGGGAGAGGCGGGACCAGCTGGATTTCCCGCGGTGCTCCTGATTTCCGGGAGCGGACAACAGAATCGTGACCAGGAGTTGTTCGGTCATCGCCCTTTTCGACTTCTTGCCGATCGGCTGGCCCGGGTGGGCATCGCGTCTCTTCGATTCGATGATCGGGGCATGGCCGGAAGTACCGGCGACTTCGCGCTGGCGACGACCTTGGATCTCGCTTCGGACGCCGCGGCGGTGTTCATGGCGATGGAGAATCGCCCCGAGATCGATGGTCGTCGTTGCGGGATCATCGGGCACAGCGAGGGGGGTGCGATCGCCGCCATCATCGCGGCCGGCATCACGCCCGGTTTCCCTCGCGTTCCCGTGGCATTCCTGGTCTCGATCGCAGGAACGGGAGTCGATGGAGGCGTCGTACTGGCGGATCAACTCCCGCGTCTTTATCGCGCTCAGGGAATGGAAGAGGCGTCGATCACGTTCATCTCCGAGGCTCAGAAGTCGCTCCTCGACCTGGTCCGGAATTCGGATTCGTCCCCCGAAGCGACCGCGGATGCGTTCCGAGAGCTTCAACGTCGACAGCTGCAGGTCCAGGGAATCGAGCTTGACGAGGGCACGCGACTGGCCCTGCAAGCGGCTGGTATCAGCCAGATGGGATCACCCTGGATGACGACCTTCGTCCGGTTCGATCCTGCAGAAGCGTGGCGAAAGGTCGGGGTTCCGGTCCTGGCGGTCAATGGAACCCTGGACACCCAGGTCTCGCCGGACCTCAATCTCGGAGCGATCGAGTCGGCGATCGAAGAAGGCGGGGGCGAGATCGAGATCATGAGATTGGAGGGGCTCAATCACATGCTTCAGCCGGCGAAGACCGGCGGAGTCGATGAATATGCCCTGATCGATGTCACGATGGACGAGCAGTCGCTCGCGAAGATCACAACCTGGCTGCGCAAGATCGCCGCCGACCCTGACGCCCCAATCACCGGAGCTCCCTGATGTCGTTCGGTCTGAGTCGTGGAAATGAACAGGACTTCGACGGCTACGGCCTTGATCGAAGCGATCTGCCCTCGTTCGAGACCGGGGCGTGGGATCCCCGGACGCTTTTCGAGCATCCTGAACATCCCTTCGAACTCGAGATCGGATCCGGCAAGGGAACCTTCCTGGTTCAACAGTCCGGCCTGCAGCCCGACACCAATTTTCTCGGGATCGAGTGGGCGGGGGAATTCTTCCGTTTCGCGGCCGATCGCATTCGCCGCCATGCGATGTCGAACGTCCGAATGCTGCACGACGACGCGTCGGAAATCGTCTCGCATCGTCTGCCCGACGCCTGCTGCCGTGTGGTTCATCTCTACTTCAGCGATCCCTGGCCGAAGAATCGTCATCACAAGCGTCGAGTGCTGCAGGATGCGACGATCGAGGCGTTCCATCGGATTCTCCAGCCCGGGGGGGAGCTTCGGCTGGTCACCGATCACGACGAACTCTGGTCCTGGTACGAAGAACACGCGACCCGGCATGCCGGGCTCTTTCGGCGGGAGGTCTTCGAACGGCCCGCATCCGCCGGCGAGGGCGAGGTGGTGGGCACCAACTTCGAGCGCAAGTTTCGCAGAGAAGGCCGCCCGTTCCATGCCATGACGCTGTTCCGTACTTGAATCAACGGAGTTTCAAAACGCTCTCCATGACCTCCACTTCTCCCAACCTCGATCTTCTCGCCCGGCTCGTGTCGTTCGACACGACCAGTGCTCACCGACGACCGACGACGGCTCTGGGTGATTTCGTCCAGAAGTACCTGGACCATCCCCGGATTCGTTGCGAACGATTCGACTGCGGAGGTGGCCGCGAGAACCTCTGGTTCGAGACCGGGCCCCGGCTCACCGAAGAGGGGCGAGGCCTGCTTCTTTGTGGTCATGTCGATGTGGTTCCGGCCGACGAACCCGGTTGGTCGGACGATCCGTTCACGCTTCGAATCCTCGAGGCTGCCGATGGGTTGCGAGCCGTCGGCCGAGGCGTCTGCGACATGAAGGGGTTCGATGCGGTGGCGATCGATCTTCTTCGCGACTTCGCGGAACGTGATTCGCTGGAGGAACCCCTTTGTCTTCTGCTCACCTGTGACGAGGAGATCGGGACCGTGGGAGCGGGGCGATTCGTACGACAGTGGGGGGACCGCCCGATTCCACGTCGAACCATCGTGGGCGAGCCGACCTCGCTTCGTCCGGTGCGGGGTCACAAGGGTCACCTTTCGATGTCGATCGAGATCGGTGGACGCGGTTGCCACACCGGCTTTCCTGATCGTGGCTCCAACGCGGTTGAACGAGCCCTTCCGGTGCTCGCAGCACTCAAGCGGCTGCGGGAGGAGATGGTTGAAGAACGCAGTGAAGCCAGTCCACTTTTTCCCGAGACGCCGTTTCCCGTGTTGACCATCGCCTCGGTCCGCGCCGGTACCGCGATCAACGTGATGCCGGATCGCTGCTCGCTTCGGGTCGGCGCTCGGCTTCTACCGGGTTGCTCGGCGGCCGAGTTCCTGCCCCGGGTCGCCGCGGCGATCAGAGCGGAGGGGATCGAGGTCGATCTACGGGAAGGTCTCGAGCACCCGATACCCGATGCCGCGAACGGTCCGAGCGAAAACGCCTGTCTGGTCATCGCGACCAATGACACGCCTTCCTATGCAATACCCGGCGACGATCCGTTTCTGGCCGAGGTCGGCGGGTTGGTCGGTATCGACGAGGAACTGGGAGCGAATTTCGGTACCGATGCAGGGCGTCTCGTGCCGCTGGGATGTCGGAGCGTGGTCTTCGGTCCAGGTGACATATCAGTCGCTCATCGCCCGGACGAATGGATCCTGGTCGATGAACTGCGTCGAGCTCGAGATCTGCTGGGATCCCTGGTCCGTTAGGGCCGTGGGCTGGAATCCCCGGTCCGTCAGGACCGTGAGCCGGATCGGATCATTCCGCCATCGCGGGCATCCGCTCTTCTTCGCCGCCCGGCTGGAGTTCTTCGTCCAGTGACAGGACGTAGCCGACCAGGGCCAGGATCATGAGTGTGACCGCGATGATGGTCATCTTCTTGCTGGCTCGGCCGGATCGGAGGGGCGAGTTGCGACGGCGGGGGGAGGTGCTAGGCATACGGCGAAGGATACCGGGTGACCGGCGAGCGAGTCGATGGCCGTCGATCACCGACCCGGGGGTGGGGGCGTGTCGAGCGAACGGTTGGGCTGACGATTCGCGATCTCCACCATGTTTCCATCCGGATCACGAAAGTGGATGGAGCGAAGGGGGCCGGTCGTGCCGGGACGATTGACGGGTCCGAGAGCGATCGGAATGCCGAAGCGTCGAAGATGTTCGAGCCAATCCTCGATCGGGGCTCTTGAGACCAGGCAGAGATCGGTCGAGCCCCAGGTTGGTCGGCTTCCGGAGATGGCGCCGTCGTCCTCCTCGGTTCGCAATTCCAGTCTCTGGGTGCCGAACTGCAGGGACCGGACGTCACCGTCGTGCCGGACTTCTTCAAATCCGAGGACTCGCCGGTAGAAGCGAACGGCGTGGTCGGGATCTCGAACCGTCAGGACGAGATGCTCGATCGAATCGATCAGCGGTGCGCCGCTCGGCGTCACGGAAGGGGTCTCATCGTCCAGAAATGATGCCACGCCCTGTCGACGGCGATCCACGGTGAGATGCAGGACATCCGGTCGGCTGTAATGACCCGCGACATCGAAGTTCTGACGTTCGCCATGAATCAGATCCGCTTCGATGTCGACCAGCAGCATGCCCTCCTCGCCGGAGGCGATCCGATCCGGTGGAACGATCCAGGTTCCATCAGGGGCGGCGATGCATGAACCTCCGGCCTGCAGGACCACTGGATTTCCTTCCTCGTCGGTGGCATCGCGAAGTTCCGAGAGTTCGGCAAGATCGGCAGGGAGGTCGTGAGCATTGAGGACACCGCAGACGCTGATGGCGTAGCAGCGGCCTTCCCGGGCCACGACCCGGGTCAGGTCGGCGGTGTTGGCGGGGG
>CAJWFU010000015.1:0-13171 GCA_913031315.1 uncultured Phycisphaerae bacterium
ACGCCGCGGACTTCTCCGGCGTCGACCGCACGGTCTTCGAGGAACTTCGGGCTCGTCGGCGGGAACTCGCCGCGACCAAGGCCAAACCCGCCTACGTCATCGCCACCGATGCCGTGCTTCGGGATCTGGCTCGAATCCGACCCTCGAGCGTCGAGACCATGGCCGGCATCCGCGGTCTCGGCCGACGAAAGTTGAGCGAGTACGGGCCAACGCTGCTGGAAGTGCTGGATGCGTGGGATCGCAACCACGGCGGCGGCCGAGATCGTACGATCTAGCCCGACGCGTCGGACCCGAGACCGTCTTCGTTCGCCGTCGGCGTTTCGATCTCCGCCTTCATCGCAGCGTCATCCTCCGCCTCCGCCAACGCCGCCTCGTCACCGTCCTGATTGACTTCCAGATCGATCTCCCCCATGTCGTCCTGATGAAAGACGATGCGACGCTGTCGCGCCAGTTCGAGCAGGGCGAGGAACAGCCCGATCATCGCGCCGCGAGTGCGGCCCTCGAAGGCCTCCCGGAGCCCGATGCGACCTCCATCGCTGCGGCTGAGACGGTCCATCAGATCCTCCTGATGGAGGGTGATCGGCGTGTCGTCGTACTCGACGGCGTGTTCACCCAGCCGGCTGGGATCGATCGCCGCCATGATCCGTTCGAACGCGGCGAAGAGATCTCCTGCGTGGACATCATCCAATTCCAGCGCGGGTGCCTCGGGTGGGTCGTCGTGCTCAGCCTCACCGATGCGAATCCGCACCGGCCAACGCGAAGCGAATGCTTCGCGACGATCTTCGAGGTCACCGGCGGCCGAACGGTATCGCTGATACGCCAGCAGCTGCCGGACAAGATCCTGACGCGGATCCGTGGCTTCCTCGGACTCACCGTCCGCAGCATCGTCCTCATCGCCTTCCTTGCGGGGCGCAAGGGTGCGTGATTTCAACTCGACCAAGGTGGCGGCCAGCACGAGGAACTCGCCCGCAGCGTCGATGTCCAGTGATTCCTCACGATCGAGATGAGCGATCGCATCCAGATACTGGTCGGTCAGTTCGACGATGGGAATGTCGTGAATATCGACTTCCGCCCGCCGAATCAGGTAGAGCAGCAGGTCCAGCGGCCCTTCAAAGGTGCCGAGACGGACCGTGTAGTCATCCTGGAAGGTCATCCGGGCATGATATCGGGGTGCCGCTCCGAGGTCGCGTCCGCCAGGCCGAGAAGTCGATGGCCGGCCGCGAGTACAATCCGGCCATGACGACGGAACCGTCCATCACCTCCACCCACTCCTCAGGCCCGACTTCCGGCGAAGAGGTGGCACTGCTTCGATCCGTGCTCGATGCGGAAAGGGACACCCTGGCCCGGATCTCGGATCGCCTCGGAGACGACGCCGAATCCTGGGATCGTGCCATCAGCCTGGTCGCCGGCTGCGAAGGCCACGTGGTGGTCTCGGGAATGGGAAAATCCGGCCTGGTCGGCGCCAAGATTTCCGCCACCCTGTCCAGCCTTGGCCGACCGTCACACACCCTCCACCCGGCGGAAGCGGTGCACGGTGATCTCGGTCGGGTTCGTCGGGGAGATGTCGCCCTGCTGCTGTCCTACAGCGGCGAGACCGAAGAGATCGTGGCCCTCGCCTCGATCCTGAAGGCGGACAAGGTGCCCTGCATCGGGATCAGTCGAGACGCCACCAGCACCTTGGGCACGCTCTGCCCTGCGCATCTGGCCCTCGGGGAGATCACGGAGGCCTGCGCCCTGAATCTGGCCCCCACCGCCAGTACCACCGCCATGATGGCGATCGGCGATGCGTTGGCGATCGCCGCGTCCCGCCGTCGTGACTTCGATGCGGATGCCTTCCATCGTCATCACCCGGGCGGCATGCTCGGAGCCGGCCTGCGGCCGATCGTCGAACTCCTTCGGTTCCGAGTGGGTGAAAACGTCGCGGTCGTCCGCGATACCGGGGTCGTTCGCGACGCCCTGGCCGCCAGCGGAGACGGCCGTCGTACCGGCGCCATTCTGCTCGTTGATGCCGAAGGACGCCTGAGCGGTATCTTCACAGACGGCGATCTCCGCCGATTGATCAACCATCACGGACCGGAAGGCCTCGACTCACCGGTCGCGGACATCATGACCCGGCAGCCTCGAAGCCTGACCGATGAGAACCTGGTTCGAGATGCCGTCCGACTCGTCCGGGAACGGCGAGTCGATGAAATCCCCGTCGTGGATACCGACGGCCGGCCAGTGGGCATCCTGGACGTTCAGGATCTGGTTGCCATGAAAGTCGTGAGGGACTGACCACATGCAACTCTTCACGGTCGAGGTCGACGGCGACATCCATGTCCTTCGAGCTGAAGGCGGTATCGACAATCGAAATGCCGATCGATTCCTTGAAGAAGTGACGGTGCTGGTCAAAGGCGGCGCCCACCGGATGATCATCGACTGCGGCGAGCTGGAGATCGTTTCCAGCGCGGGACTGTCGGCCCTGCTTCGGGTGCACAGTCGCCTTCGAGAGAAAGGCGGCACCGTGAAAATCGCCGGAGTCCGGGGCGCGGTCGCGCAGGTTCTGCAGATCACAGCACTCAACCGAGTCTTCGATCTGCACGAGGACGTGGGACGAGCCAAGCTGTCCTTCCGCGACCGGGAAGACTGAATTCCCAACGTCCGCCTCCCGACCCGGACGTGAAACCCAAAAAAACTTTGCGTCACCTCGACCACCAGTGGTTGTGGTCCGCGCGGATGCACCCCCTGCATCGTGCCACAACCGGGGCTCCTAGTCCCATAAGAAACCCCGATCATCGTGCAAGGCGAGATTATCGGTTTGACCTCGGTCACCCGTCGTTCCGACAACCTTGGCGTCGACGGTTGCATTCCGTACCGACACGGAACACCGACGACGCCTCTCCCCTCCCCGAAGTCGAACCCTGGAGCCTCGCCATGCCCGCCAAGGACCACCTCATCAAGTCCATCCGCGAGTACAACCACACCGCCGGCCGCGATTGGCTCAATCAGTTCGATACGGCCAGCCTCCAGCGATACCTGGACCACCTGCTGCATGGCAGCGAGCCCAGAGGCGGCAGCAGCCGTTGGAGTCGTCCCGGTGACAGTCCGGCCCTGATCGCCCGCACGGCGAGCTGAGGAAGGCTCCACCGCAGTCCAGAGAGAAGGAACGAGACGCCCCCCGCGACCAACCGGTCGCGGGGGGCGTTTCGCATCCGGAGATGGAATCATGCTTCAGTCGCCACGTTTTCCGTCGGCGAGCAGTGTGTCCAGTTTCTTCCGCAGCAGTCGCACCCGAAGGAGGCTCTTCACCCGGGTGAGAAGTTCGAGCTTGTTCACCGGCTTGGAAAGAAAATCATCGGTACCGCTCTCGACCGCCCGCTCGTAATCGGGGACCTCGTTGAGTGCGGTGACCATGATGACCGCGATGTCCCGGGTCGAAGGATCGGACTTGATCTTCTGGCAGACTTCGAAGCCCGACATCCTCGGCATCATGACATCGAGCAACACGAGATCCGGTTGTTCCGCTTCGATGGCTTTCATGGCCTCGATGCCGTCGGTCGCGGTGACGGTTCGACAACCGATGCCATCGAGATAGGCGAGGATGAGTTCCAGATTCTGCTGGTTGTCATCGACCAGCAGCACCAGAGCCTCGGGAAGCGAAGCATCAACGTCCAAGGAGTCTTCGGCGAGTTCAGGAGGGGTGTCGCTCATGGGGACGATGGTACCGCGGTCAGGAGACGTCGTCGCCCTCGCCGCCCCGTTCTCCTCCTTCAAAGAGATCCAAAAGGTCTTCTCGCAGGCGTTCTTCCGCCCCGGGGCCGAATCCGACCTTGACCGAGACCACCCGTCCATCGGCATCCACGATCACCGTGGTCGGGAGCCCCTGAACCCCGTAGGCCCCGGCAATCCGACCATCGAGATCCAGAGCCACCCGAAGTCCATCGAGATCCAGCTTGGATTCCGTCAAGAACTCGCGGATCCGCCGCCGCCGGGGCTCCAGCGTGCGGGTCTGCTCGCTGGTGTTGACCGCGATGACCTCGAGCGGAATACCTTTGTCCTCGGCCCACAGGCCCAACTCCGCCAGCCTTGGCAGTGCTGCCCGGCAGGGTCCACACCAGGTGGCCCAGAAATCAAGTATCACCACACGTCCCCGCAGGCCCTCAAGGACGATCTTCTCCTCCTCGAGGCCGTGAAGGTCGAAGGTGGGTGCGGTCCGACCCGGCTGCAGCCCCCCCTCGCCGGCACCTCCACCTCGAGGCGGTTCTCGTCGAACCAACGCGCTGACCATGTCCACTTGTTCCCGGCCCTGCGTCGGCAGGTCGAGGGCTTTTTTCGGATCCGCGACGGGCTCGAACTTCCAGGTGTAACGGAAGATCAGTTCCGTACCCTCTTCCACGAAACGACCCCCGTGAATCGTGACCTCGGCTTCAACCGGCAGGCCGGTCTTTTCGTCGACGTCGATCCACATGTCCTCGATGTCGCTGCTCAGTTCGATTCGACGCCGGGCGGGGATCTTCCCCTTCTCGTCGGCCGGTCGCGAAGCAAGCCCCGTCGGCTGCAGCCAGGGGGCCCGAGTGTTCATCTGCATCGCACAGTCTTCGGGCTCCACCTCTCCGATCGCCAACGCGAGGCCGGGCCAGGGAAGATCGCGGAACTGCGAGAACAAGGCGTAGTAGGGCGACCCCTTGTCGTCCTGATCGATCACGAGATCGTCACGCGACTCATGAATGGCCTGCAGCCGTCCATTGGCGAGTCGAATATCGAAGCCGTCGAAGGATGTTCGCAGTCCCTGTTCGGGGATCAGGGTCCAACGAAGTCGCCGCGGTGGCGCCGCTTCCTCGAGTTCACCTTGACGGGTGGTGACCACGACCTCCTCGACCGCCATCCGAGGCGCGGAGCGGACGGCCTGCACCAATTTGGCCAGCGCGTCGCTCGACTCGGGATTCGCCTCCCGCATCTGGGCGTTCGCAAACGACGCGGTACCTGCCATCACCATCGCCAGAACCAGGAGAAGCCGGACGGGGGGACCGGGGAATTGATTCATGCACAGGCTCCTCTTCGAAAGGCGATCACCAGTCTGGTTCACCGGCCCGTGGGGCGGCTTCCCTCGAATCATAGGGCCCTGATCGGTCTCGACCCCCTTCGACGGCAGTCCAATGAAAAAACCGCCGCCCCAGGCAGGGCGGCGGTGATTCGATCATCTGGAATCTCGATGGCGAGAATTCAGCCCTTGCCGGCCACGAGACCGGTCAGGAGCTTCTTCATGAGCTCGAGATGCTTTTCGACTCCGGCCTTGTCCTGGGGATTGAAGTTCAGCCCCACCTCGACCTCCGCGACCGTTCCGTCCGGAGCGATGATCACGGTCAGGGGGATCGATGACGCTCCGTAGGCGAGGGCCGCGACGTTCTGAGTATCCAGGAGACACGGGAAGACGAACTTCTGTGCGTCCCAGTAGCCGCTTGCCTTCTCCTTGGTCTCGCCCACGTTCACCGCGAACATCTTGATCGAGTCGCCCTGCGACTTCGCCCAGATCGCCAACTCGTTCATCGCCGGCATCGCGGCCCGGCAGGGACCGCACCAGGTGGCCCAGAAGTCGAGCAACACGACCTTCCCCGCGAGCGAGGCCAGCGAGACCTTCTCACCACTCAGGGTCATCAGATCGAAGTTCGGCGCGACCTGGCCGACCTTGAGCCCACCCTGGGGGAGTCCCGGCTGCTCGGGAAGCAGCGAGTTCACATCATCCACCTTGGTCTTGCCTTCGGTGACGAAGGCGATGTCCTTGGGAAGACTCTTCATGACTTTGGAATCAATGACCAGCTGAAGACCCATCTTCATCTCCGCCGGCATCCCGGGGGGAATCAGCTCGAGGTCCATGCGGGCCACGAGACCGTTCTTCGCGTTCAAGGTGACCACGCCGGAACCACCATCTCCCTTGATGAGAATCTGGCTCATGGACCCCGTGGTACGAAAGCCCTTGAGGCTGACGTTCTGCATCGAACCGAGCGAGAGCAGGGCCGGAATCTCTTCGATCTTGAGTTCCGCCTCACCGAGCCGGAACGGAACCGCCGGATCGGGAAGTCCGCCACCCTCGGTGAGGTCGGTGATCGCCGCGATCACCTGGCCGTTTTCGACCGTTCCGCTCATGTAACGGTCCGGGGAGACCGTGGGCATCGACATGAAGATGTCGTTTCCAATCCCGGTGATGTCGATCTGACCGACCACCTCGATCTGGAATCGATCCATCTGATAGGCGGAGACGACCTTCATGGTCTGCTTGCCATTCGGAGCGATGACCGAGATCTCGATCGACTCCGTCATCGCCGGTGCGGCCCGGTAGGCCTGGCGGGTCTTCTCCAGGGCGAGGAGTCCGTTCTTGATCGCTTCGGGGGACTGATCCGCCGCGGTGAAGTCGGAGACGGAACCAGGAGCGACCACAGCCTTCGCCGTTTCCTTGCCGGCCTGAGCGAGGGCGGTGGAACTCGAGAACACAAGGAGGCTCGTCGCGAGCACGGTACGGAAGATACGCATCGATTGATTTCCAACTGGGTTCGACGGATTCATGATGGAGCGAGACATGGTACTCCCCCAAAGCGCCACGGGTTTCATTCGCGGGAAGAACGTTCTTTCATGCCTGGAATCACGGCCGAGAGGCTTTCGGCCGTCTCGCGAATCTCCGAATTCGGATCGATCCGGCAATCGTCCAACAGGGTCTTCAGGGGATCGAGTACGAAGTTTCGGCCCTCCAATCGAGGATGGGGCACCTCGATTCCCGATTCGGCGATGCACACGCCTTCGAGCACCAGGAGGTCCAGATCGAGGGTTCTGGGATCGCAACCTCCACGTCGCCGACGACCCATCGACGTCTCGATCGCCAGCAGCCGAGCCAGCAGCGACCTCGGCCCGAGGATGGTCCGACCGATGGCCACGGTGTTCAGATAGATCGGATGTTCACCAGCGATCCCCTCCGGGAGCACCGGCTCGGTCAGGATCCGCGGTCCGGAACGGCACCACCGCACCCCGGGGGTTCCGGCCAGCAATTCCAGACCTCGATCGATCTGACCGGCCCGATCCCCGAGATTCGACCCGATACCGATGGCGAACCCGCTTGCACTCATCCTTCCGCGTCCGTGCGGCTGGAGGTCTCCTCCCACAGCAACGGTGCGACGATCCCCTGCAGACGGAACCGCAACAACTGCATCGCCGCGAGCATCGTCCGTCGGCGAACCACCTGCCGATCGCCCGGCAATTGGAACCGGCGGGCCTCCACCCCCGATGAATCCGCGATGCCGATCCATACGGTGCCCACCGGTTTTTCCCGCGACCCCCCCCCGGGCCCGGCGATCCCGGTGGTGCTGACCGCGATCGACGCACCGGTTCTGGCGCGGGTTCCTTCGGCCATCGCCTTTGCCACCGTTTCGCTCACCGCGCCATCACGTTCGATCGTCTCCGCCTCGACCCCGAGGTCCCGGATCTTGCGGAGATTCGAATAGGTCACGTATCCACCGAGGTACCAGTCGCTCGATCCGGACACCGCGGTGATCGCCGCACCGAGCCCCCCACCGGTGCAACTCTCGGCCGTCGCGAGCGTCGCCTGGCGAGCAACCAGATCCCGCCCGAGTGCCGACTCGAGGGATACCGGATCACGTCCGAAGACGTAGGGGCCCCACGCCTGTTCGACGTCCGTCGCCAACGCCTCGACCGTGGCGGCATCGCCGGCGTTCCGTCCCCGGATTCGTGCCGCGAGAATCGAGTCCGACACCGTGGTGGCGACCGGCAGTTCGACCTTGCGATCCATCAGGGATTGAATTCTGGCCGCGGCATCCGATTCGCCGATCCCGTGGGCTCGGACCACGATGGCCGGACGGGGACGCGCGGAAGGCAGGATCCGCCGCAGGGTGAGGTCCAGCATCGGGTTCATCTCACGCGGGGGGCCGGGCAGCAGCATCACCACCACGCCGTTCCGTTCCCAAAGCACACCAGGAGCCGTTCCATTCGGATTCTCGAGGCAGGAGCCGGATTCCGGCCGAAGGGCCTGCCGTCGATTGGTCGGCGGCATGGGGCGAGCCCTCCCCGCGAACCACGCTTCGACCGTTCGCACGGCTTCCTCATCCTCCACCAGCGGCTCGTCGACCGCCGCAGCGAGTGCTTCCCGGGTCACGTCATCGAGGGTCGGTCCCAACCCTCCGGTGACGATGACCAGCGAACTGTGGGTCATGGCATCGCGGATCGCCGTCTCGATCCGGCCGACGTCATCGCCCACCACCTGGTGTGAAATCACCCGCCGACCATGATCCGCGAGGGCCGCGGCGATCGTCCGGCCGTGCGTGTCCAGAGACTCTCCGGCCAGGAGCTCATCACCGACCGAGATCGAGGACGCCGGCTGATCGCCCATTTCAGCCATGGCTCGAAGCTCCCGGATCCGCGATGGTGAAGACGCCCAGAGCATCAGTCGGCCGCGCCGACTCCCGTCCACTGCCATGTACGAAGATGGCCGTGTCACCAGCCGCCACCATTCCCGCCTCGATCATCCGCCGTCCGGCCTGCACGAGAAACGCCTGGCGTTCCCCGGGCATGGTCGAAGCCGGCTCCACCAGCAAGGGGTGCACACCTCGGAGCAATCGCATTCGCCGTGCGACCAGGACCTTGTCCGTGAAGACCACCAACGGCACCCGAAGATCACCTCGACTGAGAATCCGGGCGGTGTGCGTGCCTTCGGCCCAGGCCGCAACCGCTCGAATCGGGAGTTCCACCGCGATGCGATGGACGCCACCGGCGATCGCCGAAAGCCATGGATCCTCGAGGGGCGGCGTCGGCCGCGAACCCAGGTCTTCGACCGCCACTTCATGATGCCAGGCTTCGGTCCGGCGGGCGATGCGACGAAGCGTCTCGACCGCCAGGGTCGGATGTCGACCGATCGCGGTTTCGCCGCTGAGCATCAGGGCGTCGGCTCCATCGAGGACCGCGTTCGCCACGTCGGTGGCTTCCGCTCGGGTCGGGCTCGCCTGTTCGATCATGCTCTGCAACATCTGGGTCGCGACGATCACCGGCCGACCGGCCTTGATCGACGCGGCGACGATCCGCTTTTGAGCGACCGGGACTTCAGCGATGTCCAGTTCGACTCCCAGATCACCCCGGGCGACCAGAACCGCATCGCTGGCTTCGATCACATCCTCCAACGCCGTGATGGCCGCCGGCCGTTCGATCTTGGAGACGAGGCCGGGCATCGAGGCATCGGAATCCGTGGCGAGCAGCGCCTCCCGGAGACGTCGCAGGTCGTCGCCATCTCGAACGAAACTCACCGCGAGGAGATCCACCCCGGCCTGGCACATCGCCCTGGCGAATTCAAGGTCTCGGGGGGTGACCGCCGGAAGGTCCGGATCACTGTCGGGAACATTCACCCCGACCCGCGTGCGAATCGTGCCGCCGGACGTCACCGTGCAACGGACTCGAGGTCCACCACTTTCCGTACCTCCGATCTCCACCGCCAGCAATCGGACGTTCCCATCGTCCAGAAGCACGCGATGCCCGACGGAGATCGCCGGAAGCACGTCGTCGACGTCGATCCCGATCACGATCTCATCGCTTCGATGGATCGCATCCCGCTCGACCAGATCGACGATGGCGCCCTCGGCGAGTTCGAAAGACGTGGCCCTTGCGACCCGGATCTTCGGACCGGGGAGGTCGGCCATCACGGCGATCGGAACTCCGACCGCCGTCTCCAGGCGGCGAATCTCGCTCACCGTCTCCAGATGTTCGTCGAGCACCCCGTGGCTCAGGTTCAGACGCAGCACGCCTGCCCCCGCCTCGATGATCCGGCGGAGCACCACCGGATCCCGACTGGTCGGCCCAACCGTGGCGACCACTTGGGTTCGCGTGGGCGGAGCGGAGCTCACGGAGACGTCCCCTTGAATTCGGCCTCGATCGATCCGTCGGAGATCGCCGCATAGTGGGCTCCCGCCTGACGGCGAACGATTCGCCGGAGGATCTCTGCCGGATCGGCATCCGAATGCCAGAGTCCGGCGTCATCGAAACCGCCCCGGAGCCAGCCAGCCTTGATCCCCGCCAGGGCGGCGGGATCCCCCAGATCGAGCGGCTCGCCATCGGGCCCGGGGACGGTCGGCATCGCATCGAACGCCTCGAGCATCGCCTTGAGTTCAGGGTCGCTGACGTCGGCGGCGACCACCAGTGGTCCTTGGTCGTCGGGATACCCCGGATGCTCGGTGATCGTCATCCAGGCCTCGCGCAGCGCTTCGGGCTGATCCAACGCAAGCCCCCGGAAGAGCGGGGAGATGAAGGAACGCATCGCCCGGTTGGGGATCTCGACCGGAGTCGCGATCTCCCAGGGATTCACCTTGTCCACGAATCGATCGAAGTAGTCGCGATAGATATCCCGTCGGACCGGAAGTCGCCGGAGTTCGAATTGCCGAGGTCCGAGTTCCTCGGTCGCCACCGGGAACTGCCAGAGTGCCTGCCCGTCGACGCTGAGTACGAATTCGATGAATCGGCGGGCCAGTTCCGGATCGTTCGCACCGGTGAGCATGCCGATCGGATCAGGATCGATGACCGTCTCGCCCGGGGGACTCACGTATCCGATGCGGCCGATGGCGTCGGGGCCTTCAAGACCGGCACGAATCGCCGCGTCCCGGGTTCGTTGCGCCTCGTAGCGACCGTAGAAGTCGATGCAGATCGCGGCCGCGGCTTCGCCGGACGCCACGTCCAGCGGCCCCTTGGTGCTGCTGCCGGCGAAACTCCGAGCATTCGCGGCGAGTCGTCGGAGAATCCGCCAGCCGTCCGTCCAACCCCGCCGCTGCAGGATCGCGTCGAACGCGGTGGTGACCGAGCCGCTCATCCCGGGATCGACCATCGTCAGCCAGGAGCGATATGCAGGATTGGCAAGGTCCTGCCAGGTCTTCGGTTCCTCCACCTCGAGCTGCCGGATCAGGTCTCGATTGAACACGATCCCGAAGCTTGACAAGGCGGTCCCGAACCAGCGGTGGTCCTGATCGAAGAGTCGATCACCGGCGATCTGCCCGTCGCCGTAGACCGAGGCCAGATAGTCGTCACCCAGCTCCATCGGCTCGAGCACGCGGGTGGTGCGTTCCACCCCGTCGACCGTCGCCGAAATGGGCTTGGAAAGTTCGGTGAATTCGTAGGAACCGCCTCCCCACATCAGATCGGCGTTACCGCCGGCCTTGATTCCGTCCTCGAGCGCCGCGGTGTATTCCGAGACGAGAAGTTTCCGAATCTCGCTGGTGCCTCCCGGCGTGCTCCACACCACCGAAACCGGTTCCTGATATTTCGCCAGTGACCACGCCTCGAAGGCTCGGGCGAATTCATCTCGAATCTGCTCGTTGTGCGGGGTGACGATCACCAGACGACGAGCGTCCGGATCGGGCTGCTCGCCTCGCCGCTCGAAGGTGAATGGAGCAGCCAGCAGAAGCAGCAGAAAAAGAATGGGAAGATATTTCATCATCAGACCAATCGCTCCCCGACCACCGCCGCGATGTCGGACACGAAGTCCTCCGCCGCGGTGGCCACCGTTCCAGTCCAGTTCCGATCATCGCCGGAGCCGTACCACGCTTGAATGATGGATCGACTCGCGGTCACCAGCACGCCGCCACCCTCGACATCCATCGCCGCTTGAACACCTTCCGGCCCGCCGCCCTGCGCCCCGTAGCCGGGCAGCAGAAACGGTGTCCGGGGCATGACGTTCCGGAGCGCCGCCGCGGCCTCGGGCTTGGTCGCACCGACCACCGCGCCGACCGAAGCGGTCGAACCCGGGGCCGGATCACCTCCGAGCCTGGCAACCATGCCACCCACGAGGGAGGCGACCGTGCCGTCTCCACAGGCCGGAGACTGAATCTCGTCTCCGGATGGATTGGAAGTACGAACCAGCACGAACACGCCGAGACCACGTTCCAGAAAGGGAAGAATCCCGTCTTCTCCGAGGTACCCATTGAGGGTCACCCACTGGCAGCCCGTGTCCGCGGTGGAGACCGCGTAGTGCCTGGCTGAAACCCCGATGTCCCCGCGTTTGGCATCGAGAATGGTTTCAAACCCGGCATCAACCGCGGCTCGAACCACTCGCTCCAGGGCCGCCACCCCCGCATGGCCGTAGCGTTCAAAGCAGGCCGACTGGACCTTGACGCACGGCACCACACCAGCCACGGCGTCGAGGACTCCGCGAGAGAAGGACTCGATTCCGGAAACCGGATCGGTGTCTTGCAGGCTCGTGGGCAGGCGATCGGCCACCGGGTCGAGCCCCACACAGACGGGTGCGGTCGCCGCCTTGAGTCGCTCGGCCAGCCTGGCCCCTGGCAGGTACGGATCATGGTTCATGGTTCGCAGTGTACGGAGGTCGGGACCGGATCAGCCACGCGACCTCCGAGATCGGTAGCATCAGGGCGATGGATGACCAGCCACCCCGCCATCTGCACCTCGAACGCGACCGCGGCCTTGACGTCGAATGGACCGATGGACGCCGGATCCACTATCCGATCGCCTGGTTGCGCCGCATGAGCCCCTCCGCGGACGCGCGGGAACTCCGCAAGGAGATGGACGCCAATCCCCTGACCGTCCTTCCGGCCTCGGCCGCCTCGGGCCCTCTGACCGCCACCGCGATCGAGCCGGTCGGCAATTACGCCATCCGAATCCGTTTCAGCGATGGCCACAGCTCCGGCATCTACTCGTGGCAGTACCTCCGAGAGATCGAGCCGGGGCGGAATCAGGAGCCCGGTTCCGACGAGGCCACGGAATGATCCAGACCGAATTCAAGGCCGCGGCCCTTCCCGCATCGAGTTTCGTTGCCACCGGCATCGAGCCCGGGCCGGAAGCGTTCACCGCCACGATTCGAGTCGGAGACGATGGGATCAGCCGCGGCGTTCCTCATGTGAACAACGCCGAGTACGTCCGGTGGATCGATCGAATCGCGGAACTTGCCACCGACGCGGCGGGCTTCACTCGCCCGCGAATGCTCGCCAGCGATCGAATGTGGTTCGTGGCCCGGCATGAGATCGACTACCGGGGTGAAGCATTCAGCGGTGACGAATTGCTGGTGGCCACCTGGCTCGATACCTGGACTCGCACCACGGTGCGGCGAAACACCGCGATCATGAGATCCGCCGACCAACGGCTCATCTGCTTCGCGGCGACCCGCTGGGCTTTCGTGAATCTGACCTCCCGACGGCCGGCC